>JAKFCI010000049.1:0-5076 GCA_036676725.1 Chitinophagaceae bacterium | reverse complement strand
CAAAATCCTTCTTCCTGCATTTTCATTTCCAACCTCAAGCCAAACACGTACTGCTTCTTCTTCGCCCTCTTTTATTATTCCATTACCAAATTTTGAGTGGTCTGTGGTATGTAATTCATGAATATTTGAAAGCATTACTTCATTGCCAATAATATAATGCGAGATGTAGGAAACATTATTCACTACTACGTTATCACCAAAATCGCAACTTATAATGGTGCTGTTATACAAGCCCACTGGCAAACAAACATTATGGTATTCCAACGCTATGGATTCCAATTTTCCAATACGTACTAAACCATAAAACTTGCAGTTTTTTACCAGTTCAGGATCAAAGGCTTCAGAAACCTGTATTTTATTCCAATCGTCAGAGGTATTTCTATTTCTAACTAAAACTTCAATTTCATACGCCGTTAATTGGCGATATAAAATGCCGCTTTGGTTTTGAATATTGCGTAAATGATATTCGTCAAAATCCTTAGGCAAGTACTGAAATGGAATGAAATTATAACCAATTTCACTAATTGGTTTTTTTCTAATCTCGTTCATTTAATATTTTTAAGACGAAAATGATGGCCATCAATTCATTAAGATAAGCCTATTCTACGGTAACCGATTTTGCCAAATTACGCGGTTTGTCCACATCCTGCCCTTTTGCCACGCCAATATAATAAGCTAATAATTGCAATGGTATGGTACTTAACATTGGCGAAATAATTTCATCCGCTTCCGGAACAATAATTACATCATCAGCAAGTGCAATGCTCTGTTCATCATCTTCATTAATTACAGCAATCACTTTTCCTTTTCTTGCTTTGATCTCCTGCATATTGGAGATCACTTTTTCATGGTAAGAATCCCTCGTTGCAATAAAAGTTACAGGAAGGTTTTCATCAACCAAGGCAATAGGACCATGTTTCATTTCGGCTGCGGGATATCCTTCTGCATGGATATAAGAGATCTCTTTTAATTTTAGGGCTCCTTCTAAAGCAACCGGAAAATTGTAACCACGACCTAAATACAAAAAGTCACGGGCATCTTTATATTTTTCTGCTAAGGCTTTAATATTATCAGCTTGCAGCAAGAGTATATTAACTTTTTCCGGCACCGCATGTAATTCTTCAAGCAAATGCAAATAACGGTCACGGTCAAGTGTTCCTTTTTCATAACCAATTTTTAATGCAATCATTGTAAGAACCGCCAATTGACCGGTGAAAGCTTTTGTAGAAGCAACGCCTATCTCATGACCGGCATGGGTATAAGCACCTGCATCTGACATGCGTGCAATTGAAGAACCTACTACATTTACAACACCTAAAATAATTGCACCTTTCGATTTTGCATTTTCAATCGCCACCAAGGTATCTGCTGTTTCGCCACTTTGCGAAATAGCAATGATCACATCGCCTTTGTTGATTACCGGGTTGCGGTAACGAAATTCAGAAGCATATTCAACTTCAACATTTATACGACACAATTCTTCAAAAATATATTCGGCAATTAAACCTGCGTGCCAGCTTGTTCCACAAGCTACCATTACAATACGGTTCGCATTCATGATTTCCTTGGCGTATTTATCAATGCCGCTCATGGTAATGGTTCCTGCCTCGGCATCAAGCCTTCCACGTAAACAATCATTTATTGTTTCTGGTTGTTCAAAAATCTCCTTCAACATAAAATGGTCGTAACCGCCTTTTTCAATAGCAGCAAGTTCCATATCCAGCTTAGTGATAAATGGAGTTTGACGTTCGTTGCCCAGGTTTTTTAAAATAAGTTCATCAGACTTAATAATGGCTATTTCATAATCGTTTACATACACAACTTCTTTTGTGTATTCAATAATGGGCGTGGCATCTGAAGCAAGAAAATGTTCATTTTTACCTATACCTATTACCAACGGGCTCCCTTTGCGGGCAGCGATCAATACATCAGGGTGATCATTGTCAATTAAAACAATTACGTACGCTCCAACAATTCTTTTTAAAGCAATCCGAACCGCTTCTTCCAAAGCACATTCATTATTGTTTTTAATATCTTCTATAAAATTTAATAAAACTTCCGTGTCTGTATCAGAATGAAAAACATAACCTTTTCGGGTAAGCTCGGTTTTAAGCTGGGCATAATTTTCAATAATCCCGTTGTGGATCATTGCAAGCTTGCCGCTATTTGACAAATGTGGATGTGCATTCCGGTCACTGGGTTCGCCGTGTGTTGCCCAACGCGTATGACCTATTCCAATGTTTGCATGAAGTTCTTTACCAACTAAAGATTCCTCCAATTCTGCAACCTTTCCTTTCTTTTTATAAACCTTCAACCCGTTATTTAATAAAGCGACACCGGAACTATCGTAGCCACGATATTCTAATCTTTTTAACCCTTTTAAAATTACAGGATACGCTTCACGATGACCTATATAAGCAACAATTCCGCACATATTATTTATAAATTTTACGCTTGTAGTAGCGTGCGAAATTGCCTAAAAAAAAGCAGACTGCAAAAAGACGTGAAATCCCACGAAATAAGCATTAACATATTACATTGAGAAAAGATCTCTTAAAGTAATTTGCCGCTTAATATTAAAAATGCCATAGTAAAATAAATGATCAAACCTGTTACATCAACAAGTGTTGCTACAAATGGAGTAGATGAGGCAGCCGGATCGGCTCCTAATCTTTTTAAAATCAGGGGCAGCATAGAGCCTACAAGTGTTCCCCACAAAACAACACCTATAAGGGAAAGACCAATAGTGAAAGCGATACTCAGGTAATAAATTCCAAATGTGTCTGAGAAAATATGCCAGATAAAAATTAAGGCAATGCCCAAAATACACAGGGTGGCCCCAAGCATTAAACCAGACAAAATTTCGCGTCGCATAATGCGCCACCAATCAACAATGGAAATTTCACGCAAAGCCATTGCCTGGATAATTAAAGTTGCAGCCTGAGAACCACTGTTTCCGCCACTGGAAATGATAAGAGGAATAAACGTAGCCAATATAACCACCTTGGCAATTTCATCCTCAAATTGGCGCATGGCAGAAATTGTTATTAGCTCGCCAAGAAATAACACAATCAACCAGATCACTCTTTTTTTAAAAAGCGAAAAAAGTGGCATTTCAAGGTATGGTTGTTCCAACGCAGACGTACCTCCAATCTTTTGAATGTCTTCGCTAAACTCTTCTCCTGCTATCCACAAAACGTCATCGATGGTAACAATGCCTAGTAACTTATTGCTATTGCTCACAACTGGCAGGGCAACGCGGTTGCTCATTTTGAATGCTTCATTAGCTACTTCCTGGTCGTCGAACGCATTAAGGGAAGTAACACGATCATCCATGAGATCAGCAACTTTTGTATTTGGGCTCGCCAAAATAAATTCACGAATTCTTAAATCATCAAGGAGTTCGCCTTTGTCATTGATCACGTAAATCACGTCAATGGTTTCACTATTCTTTCCAACACGGCGAATTATATCCAAAACCTGGCTAACCGTATTGTCTTCATGCACGTAAACATAATCCGGCGTCATTAAACGACCGACGCTATTTTCCGGGTAGCCTAAAAGTGATAAAGTTATTTTGCGTTCATCCGGCTCCAATAACTTAATGAGTTCTCTAACTACATTACTTGGCAGTTCTTCTAAAAAAGAGGTACGATCATCCGCTGGTAGTTCGTTAAGTAATTCTGCGGTTTTACCGGGAGGTAAGGTATTTATAATACTTTGTTGCGTAGCTGATTCTAATATTTTAAAAACACCGGCCGCACGATGGATGGCCATGCCGGCAATGATTTTACTTCCCTGCTCTTCGTATTCGTAAACCAGTTCTGCTATGTCGCTAATGTTTTGGTCATCCAGGAACTCACGTATCTCGTTGTTATCACCTGTCTCCAGCAGGTGCTCAAATTCCTGTTTCAATTGCTCCATGGACATAGTTCAAAAGTAGTGTAAGGATTTCGATACTATTTAATGAGGCAACCCATTTTTAAAAAAATTGAACAATGCGATACATATTTTAAATCTTTGCGGTGTGCAACAAATTAGTTTTATTCACCCGGCTGTTTACATTGCTCCAACCAAACAAATGGGCCTTGGTGTATTTGCAAAAGAAAATTTAGAAGAAGGGATAGTAATTGAAATATCACCTGTAATCGTAATGACGGGGGCAGAGCGAAAATCATTAGACCAGACGCTGCTGCACGATTATATTTTTGAATGGGGCGATGACCAGGAAGATTGTGCGATGGCTATGGGGTATATCCCTTTGTATAATCATTCTTATACTTCCAACTGCGAATATGAAATGGAATTTAAAAAAAAATTAATGACCGTAAAAACGGTGCGGCCAATAAAAAAAGGCGAAGAGTTGTTTATCAACTATAATGGTGATTGGAATAATGATAAAAAGGTTTGGTTTGAAACCAGTGGAAGATAATATAAAACTTACCTTAATAAACCTTTGATTTCCTGCAATTTTAATAGTGCTTCAACCGGCGTTAACCTGTTAATATCTGTGTCTTCCAGCATGCGCCTGATGTCATCAAAAGTTTCACTATGTGCATCAAAAATACTTAGTTGAATTTTTGGCGCTGTAACCTGTTTTAAGCTGTCGCCAATGCTTGTGTCAACTGCTTTGCTTTCTAAACTTTTTAAAATTTCTTTTGCCCGCTGCAAAAGATCATTGGGCATGCCTGCCATGCGTGCCACATGAATACCGAAGCTATGCACACTGCCACCGGGTGCTAATTTGCGCAGGAATATAATTTTATTGCCAATCTCTTTATTGGTAACATGGTAGTTTTTTACCCGTGCTAATTTATTTTCCAATTCATTCAGCTCGTGGTAATGTGTTGCAAAAAAGGTTTTTGGTTGAAAAGAGGAATTATGTAAATATTCTGCAATGCTCCACGCAATGGATATCCCGTCATAAGTAGAAGTGCCCCTGCCAATTTCATCGAGCAAAATCAAACTCCGTTCACTCATGTTATTAATGATCGATGCTGTTTCGTTCATTTCAACCATGAAAGTAGATTCTCCGGCACTCAGGTTATCGGATGCACCCACCCGTGTAAAAATTTT
>JAKFCI010000048.1:0-1952 GCA_036676725.1 Chitinophagaceae bacterium | reverse complement strand
AAAGCCAAATAATTTCATTGGGTAAATTTTGCGGTGGCTTTAGTGAATGATAGAATGAATAAAGATGTTTGTTCCAGTTTTTCATTTAGTTAATAGCAAAAACAAATATTAATTATTTAGCCGATAGCAATTAATATTTATAATTATTGCGGTTACCGCAAACAAAATGCGCTTTTTCTTCTTGGTTATTGCGGGAATTACTAAAAATTACTTCTACCTTACGCATAACTTGCAAACTTACTATATGATTAAAATTTTACCCTTAATCTTTGCCTCGCTGCTTTTCTTAAACATCAATGCACAGGAAACACCGCCTAAAAGAGAATTAAGGGGTGTTTGGATCTCCTCTTATTTTGGTTTGGATTGGCCTAATAAAAATCAAACACCCGCTCAACAGCGTTCTGCCCTTATAAATATTTTAAATCATCACCAGGCAACAGGCATCAATGTTATTTATTTACAGGTGCGTAGCCAATGCGATGCTCTTTATCCAAGTTTAATTGAACCATGGTCCAACGACCTTACGGGTATACAGGGAAAAGCACCCAATCCTATTTGGGATCCGCTACAATTTGCCATTGAAGAATGTCATAAACGTGGAATGGAATTACATGCATGGTTAAACCCGTACAGGGCAATTGGAAACACGGCAATTCCTGCTTCCAATCACGTAACAAATACGCACCCGGAATGGATATTAACCTCAAGCGCAACACTTAAAATTTTAAATCCTGCATTGGAAGAAGTGCGCAACTACATTAATTCGGTTATCACAGATATTGTTCAACGCTATGATATAGATGGAATTCATTTCGACGATTATTTTTATCCCAATGCACCCTACAATGATGATTCGTCTTTTGCGGTCGATCCTCGTGGTTTTACAAGCAAAGCCGACTGGCGAAGAGATAATGTGAATTTGTTGATTAAGCGTGTGTATGAAAATGTTGTCAGTACAAAGCCATGGGTAAAATTTGGTGTTTCTCCTTCAGGGATTTACCGGAGTAGTACAGATCCGGCCATTGGTTCAAATACATCTTCCGGCGCTTTACAACATTATAGTACGCTTTTCGCAGATTCTAAAAAATGGTTAGAACAAGGTTGGGTAGATTATATAGCGCCCCAGGTTTACTGGTATATTAACCAAACAGGTTCGGATTATAAAGTTTTGATTCCCTGGTGGAACAGCGTTGCAAACGGAAGACATATTTATATCGGTATGGCATCTTACAAAGTTAATACGACTGGATGGACAAGTAGAAGTGAGATACCAAATCAAATGAGGATCAACCGAAACCCTTTATATCCGAACGTAAAAGGTGAAATAGGATTTCGTTCTGCTTTTTTTATTTCCAATCCACTCAATTTCAGGGATTCTTTAAAATTAAATTTTTACCAAAAGCCTGCCTTACAACCGACAATGCCTTGGAGGGATAATACGCTGCCGGACGCACCATCATCACTTACGGCAATTAAATATGCAAGTGATTCTGTGGTTTTAAAATGGGTAAAGCCAGCTGAGGCTAGTAATGAATTAGATAAGGCAAAACGGTTTGTTATTTATAGGTCTCAAACCCCAGACTTTGACATTGCAGATGCAAACAATATACTTTTTATTACTCCAAGTGATACGGCAAGTTTTACAGATAAAACAATAGGACTTAATACTACCTATTATTATTCCGTTTCTGCTATTGATAGGTTTAATAATGAAAGTGTAACAAGCAATACAGCCAATACTTTACCGCCAGCTGTTACTTGCCCGTCCGATCAACAAATGATTTTAAATAGCTCTTGCGCTTTTGTAGTTCCAGATTATACAAGCCTTTCGACTGTGGCTTCTTCTGCAGGTGCAACAATAGTTACACAATCACCAATTGCCGGTTCTATCATTCAGGGCTTGGGTAATACTATAATTACTTTAACTGCAACTGATGCTGGCGGCAATTCGG
>JAKFCI010000047.1:0-2495 GCA_036676725.1 Chitinophagaceae bacterium | reverse complement strand
CTCCCACCTGGTACCGGATGCAGTAGGTAATAAAGCCTATTTGCAAACACCAGCAAAAACACCGTGGCGCACAATCATCGTTAGCGATAAGGCAACAGAAATAATTGCGGCAAACCGGATGATCTTGAATTTAAACGAACCTTCAAAAATCGCCGATCCATCATTTATAACCCCGCAAAAATATGTAGGTATTTGGTGGGAGATGCATGTTGGAAAGAGCAGTTGGGATTATTCCGGCGGACAAGTTGGTTCACAACAAACTTCAAAAGTGCCGCATGGCGCCACAACAGAAAATACAAAACGATATATTGATTTTGCTGCAAAGCATGGCTTTAAAGGTGTATTGGTAGAAGGCTGGAACACAGGTTGGGAAGATTGGTTTGGTAAGTGGAAAGAAGATGTATTTGATTTTGTTACACCATATCCCGATTATGATGTAAAAGAATTAAGTCGTTATGCAAAAGAAAAAGGCGTCAAAATAATCATGCACCACGAAACTTCTGGTTCCGTAACAAACTACGAACGCTGGATGGATACAGCTTACCGCTTCATGATCAATCATGGTATGAATGCGGTAAAAAGTGGTTATGTGGGCCGAATTATTCCGCGTGGCGAACACCATGATGGTCAATGGATGATCAGGCATTTTGAAAGAGCAGCCATCAAAACAGGCCAAAATCGTATCAATGTCAATATGCACGAATCGGTTCGCCTAACTGGTTTGCACCGCACTTATCCAAACTGGATCGCGTCAGAAGCCGCTCGTGGCAACGAGTTCAATGCATGGAGCAGCGGTAACCCGCCGGAGCATGAAGTCATTCTTCCTTTCACCAGGTTAATGGGTGGACCCATGGATTATACACCGGGTATTTTCCAAATTAAAATGAATCATTACGATCCAAATAAAAAAGAGCAGGTGCATACTACACTTGCAAAACAATTGGCCTTGTACATAACAATGTATAGTCCATTGCAAATGGCAGCGGATCTACCGGAGAACTACGACAAACATTTAGATGCATTTCAATTTATAAAAGACGTGGCAGTAGATTGGGATGATACTAAAATTTTAAGTGCGGAACCTGGTGACTATCTAACCATTGCACGCAAAGAAAAAGGAAGTGCAAACTGGTTCATGGGCGCCATCACCGACGAACAGCCAAGAACAACTACTGGTTCACTTTCATTTTTAGACGCCGGCAAAAAATACATTGCAACTATTTACCGTGATGCTGCTAATGCTGATTGGGAAAAAAATCCAATGGCTTATACTATAGAACGTTTTGTGGTAGACAGTAAAACAAATTTAAAAATTAATCTTGCGCCGGGTGGTGGTGCTGCTATCAGTATCATGCCGTTAAATTCAGTAAACAGTAAGGGTGTAAAAAAATACAAGTAAGGAACTTAGCAAGGCACTACTGTCATCGTTCCTTGCGTCGCACACTTGTACAGTAACAATTTTATTGAGCTTTTTTGCCACAAATATTGAACGTTGCTTCAAATATTTGTGGCAAATGAGTAAAAAATTAATTATGAAATTTAAAGCCATCATTTGGGATCTGGGCAACGTGCTGGTTGACTGGAATCCACAATATTTATTTGAAAACCTGATTGAAGATGAAGAAAGAAGAAAGCATTTCTTTCAAAATATATGCACATTCGATTGGAATGAAAACCAGGATGAAGGTTACCCAATTCAAAAAGCAACCGAAGAATTAGTGGCAAAGCATCCTGAATGGAAAGAATACATCGAAGCTTATTATGGGCGATGGGAAGAAATGCTTGGCGGACCCATACACGAAACGGTTGACATATTTCGTTCGTTAAAACAATCAACAGATTTAAATCATTACGCATTAACCAACTGGAGCCACGAGTTATTTCCCTTTGCACTGGAGCGTTACGAATTCTTGCATTGGTTTGACGGCCGCGTTGTTAGCGGCGAAGAAAGAATGCGTAAACCCAACCTGGATTTTTACCGTGTATTATTAAACCGTTATAATCTTGCACCCGATGAAGTTTTATTTATAGATGACAACTTGCGTAATATAGAAGCAGCAAGATCAATCGGAATTGAATCCATCCGTTTTCATTCACCGCAGCAACTAAAAGAAGAATTAATAGGGCTGAATATTATGTAAGGACAATAAGAAATTATATTTTACGGTAAACTTTTATCTAATGTATACCGAAACTAATTTACCTGAGCCCACAGAACACATTTTTAATAATGAAGAATTAATTAGTCAACAAGAAGCTACAGTTGGTCAACGTTTTTTAAATTATTTAATTGATGGTCTAATTATGCAGTATGGTCTTGGATTAATTACCGGTTATTTGGTTGTTCAATTAATGGTAGTAGTTGCTCCTGGTACAGCTTATGCGCTTTTTGGCACCGAAGGATCTTCTATGTTCTTATTAAGTACCTATTTAATAAGCATCATCAACTTTTTATTGTATTATACTTTTTGCGAAAAAATATTTAGAGGATATAC
>JAKFCI010000046.1:0-8477 GCA_036676725.1 Chitinophagaceae bacterium | reverse complement strand
TCTTTTTTAGTTTTTGTAGCTGCATCGAATAACAAAACATAGGTTATAGGTGCCTCTTTTTCACCCGGCATTTGGTATTTATAGGTTTCCAAAGTTGGGCGAGGATCAGCAATGCTATTAATAACCCAAAGATCTTTTACTGCACGATTATCATTTCTTACTAAAGCAAAATGTTTTGAATCGGGCGACCAGTAAGCAAAGACAGATTTTCGTTTATTCTTGTTCTTTTCCTTTTCTACATTGGTTTCATTTTGAGAAAAACCATATTCGAAATTTTCAATACCATCAGTAGTGATTTTATTTTCTACAATGGTGCTGTCATCTTCATTAATTAAAGCCTTTTGGTAATTGGCTTTATCCATCCAAAACAGATTAAAGTTCTTTGAGAACAAAACCATTTGCCCGTCAGGTGAAATGGAGGCCCAACGATGATTGCGTTTTGGTTTTTTAAAATCAGAGAGTTGAACAAGTTGCTCGGTCAACAGGTTGTATTCAAAAAAATATTTCTTTTTTTCTTTTTTTGGTGGTGTTCCTTTTTTTGAAGTTGAATCTTTTATTTCAATTTCCTCTGTGCTTAAAACTTCAAACTGGATCCAGGTTTCGTCTTTTACAAAACGCATACTATCAATGTTCAAATGTTGCGCATCCATTGGGTCTTTAACGATCCTTGTTAATTGCGCTGCCAGTTTTTCATTATTAAAAAGCAATTTCTTTTGTGCTTTTGCAGGATCTACAATAAACCAATTTTTACCCGATGGTGTTTCATAGGTATACCAAAACCTGTCGGAAAGCTTTAACCAATGCGGATCTACAGAAGTACTGAAGATCATCTTGTCTAATTTTTTCGGAGTAAATCGAGCGGCAAGCTGGTAGTTAGCTTTAACTATGGGTGCATCCTGGGCAAATACATTTAATAACAATAATAGCCCTCCTGCAAAAAGGAAAGTTTTTCTCATGTGCGTTTTAAAAATTTAGCTATGGAAAATAAGCATTGTTTTATACAATGTTCAAACATTTATATGGCCGGTAAAATACTTTTACCGCGAACAGTTTTTTAAATATCCCTTCATTTCGAATTGATATTGTTGTGCGATAGCTTTAGCTTCTTCAGCAAAATTTTCTTTTTCCGATGCATAAATAATGGCCCTGCTGGCATTAACCAATAAGCCACAATCTTTGTTCATAGCCTTTTCAGATATTTCTTTAAGGCTTCCACCTTGTGCACCAACACCAGGCACCAGGTAAAAGTTATTGGGCGCTATTTTCCGAATGTTTAAAAATTCATCAGACTGCGTTGCACCTATTACAAACATTAAATTTTCTTCGCTGCCCCATTGAGTTGCTTTTTGTAAAACCTTTTCATACAAATAACATGTTGCATGTTTACTAATATGTATGCCTTCTTCTAAAGTTTCATTGTAGCTGATCACTTTTTGCAATTCAAAATCTGCTGCGCCAGCATTGGAGGTTAACCCAAGTAAAATGGTCCACTTGTCTTTATATTCCAGGAAAGGTTTAACACTGTCTGCACCCATATATGGTGCAACCGTGATAGCATCAAAATTTAATGTTTCAAAAAAAGCCCTTGCGTATTGAGAAGATGTATTTCCTATGTCGCCTCTTTTAGCATCTGCAATTTTAAAATGGGTAGCAGGAATGTAATTCGCTGTTTTTTCTAATGCCTCCCATCCTTTTACGCCCATTGCTTCGTAAAAAGCAGTATTTATTTTATAACTAACGCAATAGTCCAATGTTGCATCGATGATCTGTTTATTAAATTCAAAAACTGCATCCGGGTGTGACTGTAAATGCCTGGGGATCTTTTTTAAATCTGTATCCAAACCAACACACAAGTATGATTGCTTAGAAAAAATTTGATCAACAAGTTGCTGGCGTGTCATATGAAGTAAAAGATTTGAAATTGAAATTTAAAGATAATGTGCTACAGTTTTGAGAGAACCAATTGTTCTACTTGTTCTGAATTCCAACTGGCTTCTATATCGCTCAATTGCATGATTTCCTGCATAATTTTTTCCTGGCGCTGGCTATTTTTCAATGCTTCGCTGTAACGAATTTGTGGACTAAAAGTAACCTGGGAGTAGGCCGGAATCCATTTGTCAGGATGATTTTCATGCAACTTTGCCTCGATCTTTTTTTGCAATAAGAATTTTGGATCAGCAGTCTTTTCACGCATTTCAATAAAATTATTAACAGCCAGGTCGGCTATTGCATCAGCGTCAGGCTTTCTTAATTGCTGGAATGAGGTTAAGATTTCATCCCAATTGTCACTATGCTTATCAATTAATTCATTAAGAACACTGCAATCTTCAAATCCGGCATTCATACCCTGTCCAAAAAAAGGAACAATTGCATGTGCCGCATCACCAATTAAAGCAAATTTTCCATCCCGTATCCACGGAAAACATTTTACAGTTACTAATGAAGATGTAGGATTGGTCAAAAATTGTTTTGTTAGATCAGGAATCAACGAGGTAACATCTGCAAAGTTTTCTTTAAAGAACCGATCCACTTTTTCTTCACTGTCTAACTTTTCAAAAGAAGTTTCACCTTCAAAAGGAAAGAACAACGTTCCTGTAAAACTGCCATCTGTATTGGGCAAAGCTATCAGCATGTATTGCTTGCGGGGCCAAATATGCAAGGCGTTTTTTTCTAATAAAAATTCCCCGGAGGCAGATGATGGAATACTTAATTCTTTATACCCACAATCAATATAATATTGATGGTAGGTAAACCTTGAATGATTAAGCATGTGCGTTAACCGCGTTGCAGAATAGGCACCGTCGGAGCCAAAAAGAAGATGAAAATATATTGTTTCTCTTTCGTGTTTATTTTCAAAGGTTATTTTATTTTCATCCCAGCTAACATTTGTCAATTTATGATTGAAAACGAGATGCACATTGTTTTCTTCTGCAAGGTCCATTAACCTGCAATTCAAATCCCTTCGAGAAACGGAATTAATGAATTGGCCTTCCTTGCCATAAGGCTGAAATGCGTGACTTCCATCCATATTATGAATGTAACGGCCATGCATTGGGATAGCGATTTTAAGTATTTCTTCAGCAATACCAATTTCCTGTAATGCCTTTATGCCCCTATCGCTTAAAGCAAGATTAATGGATCGGCCTGCCTCAACTGCTTCTGTCCTCATATCTCCTCTCCGTTCGTAAACACTAACCTTATACCCTCTTTTAGCAAGGTAAATAGAGAGCAAGCAACCAACAAGGCCAGCACCGATAATAACTACATCTTTTTTCATGTTAACTTTCTAATATTTCGGTAACTATATTCCCAAAATTCCAAACATCTTCAAAGCTATTATATAAAGGTACTGGTGCTATGCGAATCACATTTGGCTCGCGCCAATCTGCATAAACACCTTGTTCGGATAAAGCTTTAAAAATTTCCTTACCTTTTTTTAACATCAGCATTGAAACCTGGCAACCTTTTTCTTTCCTAGCTAGTGGTGTAATTATTTCAATCATTTTTTCGCTTTGCTTTTTATTTATTTCATTCAAAATAAAAAGCATGAAGTCAGAAAGCAATTGACCTTTTTCTACAATTTTTTCAATGCCTGCTTCTTTAAATATATCTAGTGCCGCTTTGTGGGCAGCCATTGAAAGAACAGGGGCATTGCTCACTTGCCAGCCTTCGGCTGTTGCTATTGGGTGAAAACCTTGTTTCATTTGAAAACGGGTTTCTTTTTCGTAACCCCACCACCCTGCTAACCGTGGTAATTGTGTATTCCTAATGTGTTTTTGATGAATGAAAGCCCCCGCCACGCCACCCGGACCCGAATTCAAATATTTGTAACTACACCAGCACGCAAAATCCACATTCCAGTCGTGCAATTGCAATGCAACATTCCCTGCTGCATGTGCCAAATCGAAACCTGCATAACAGCCTTGCTTATGCGCAGATCCAGTTATGGCCTGCATATCAAACACCTGGCCGGTATAATAGTTAACCCCACCAAAAAGAACCAATGCTGTTTCATTACCATGTTGCTCAATCGTTGAAAGAATGTCTTCTATCTGAATGGTATTGGCGCCGGGCCTTGGCGAAACTTCAATGATGGCATTCAATGGATCAAAGCCATGCAGTTTCACCTGGCTTTCAATTGCATATTGGTCAGAAGGAAAAGCTTTCGCTTCGCAAATAATTTTATAACGCGTTTCGGTTGGGCGATAAAATGTGGTTAATAAAAGATGAAGATTTATGGTTAGCTGGTTCATTACCACAACTTCTTCAGGCAAGGCACCAACAATTTTTGATACAGAATCGGGGAATATTTCGTGGTAAGAAACCCAGGGATGCTTTCCTTTAAAATGTCCTTCAACACCCAGGTTGGCCCAATCATTCAGCTCTTGTTGAATATAATCTTTTGTACTTTTTGGTTGAAGCCCTAATGAGTTACCGGTAAAATAAATAGCATCTTTCCCATTGTGTTGTGGAATGTAAAATTTATCGCGGAAACTTTTTAATTCATCTTTTTCATCAAGGCTCTTTGCAAAATGTAAACTATTCTGAAAATTCATTTTAATCAATTGTAGCAATCACTTTTAATTCGATGGCAATAGGTGTAGGCAAACTTTTCACTTCTACCGTTGTGCGGCAGGCTTCAACATCTTTAAAATAATCACCATAAAGTTTATTATAAACCGGGAAATCATCCTTCATGTTGGTGAGAAAAACTGTAACGTCAACGATGTTATTCCATTTGCTTCCGCTAGCTTCTAATACAGCTTTAACATTGGCAAACACAGAATGGCATTCGGCCTCGATGTTATGGGAAGTTATCGTTCCATTTTCATCCTGAACAAGGCCTGGGATCGAATTGTCTATTGCGCTTCGGGACCCGATACCGGAAAGAAATAAAAGATTTCCAACACGCCTGGCATGAGGATAGGCTCCTAAAGGTTTTGCAGCATTTTCGGTCTTTATAATTTCTTGCATAACTAAAATTCTATACAGACATTTTTTGCTTCTGTAAAAAAACGCAAAGCATCCCATCCACCTTCTCTTCCTACACCACTATTTTTAACTCCACCAAAAGGTGTTCGTAAATCACGCAAAAGCCAGCAATTGATCCAAATAATGCCTGCTTCAGTTTTAGCAGCAACACGGTTAGCTCTTGAAATATCCTGCGTCCAGATAGTGGCGGCTAATCCATAAGAACAAGCGTTTGCCAATTCCAAAGCTTCTTCTTCTGTTTTAAATTTTTGGAGTGTAACTACCGGGCCAAATATTTCTTCTACATTGGTTTGACAGGCACTACCCAAACCTTCTATTACAGTTGGTTCAATAAAATAACCATTGCTGCACCTGCCTTCCAATTTTATTGCATTGCCACCATATAAAATTGTTCCTCCTTCCTGCTTTGCAATTTCAATGGCATACATTACTTTATCAAAATGTTGTATGCTGACAATAGCGCCTTGTTTTGATTCCTTATCTAAAGGATCACCGATTTTTAATTTTTGTACGTGATCAATAAATTCTTTTTTAAATTGATCATATATTTTTTCTTCAATTAGTATCCTGGAACCACACAAACAAATTTGTCCCTGGTTTGCAAATGAAGATTGTATGGTCGTCTTCATCATTTTGTGCCAATCGCAATCCGCAAAAATTATATTTGGATTTTTACCTCCTAGTTCCAACGATAATTTTTTAAACATGGGTGCTGCCACTGATGCAATCTGCGCTCCTGCTCTTGTACTACCCGTGAAAGAAATGGCTTTGATGTCAGGATGCTTTACTATTGCGGAACCAGTCGTATCGCCCTTGCCATGTACAATATTTAAAACCCCGTCTGGCAGGCCGGCGGCTTTACAAATTCGGCTCAATAAAAAAGCAGTAACTGGCGTTACTTCCGAAGGTTTGGCAATAACACAATTACCTGCAGCCAGCGCCGGTGCAATCTTCCAGGTAAATAAATACAATGGCAAATTCCACGGCGAAATACAACCAACAATGCCAACAGGTTGACGCAAAGTATAATTAATGGCCTTGTCTTCCATTGAATGGCTTTCTGCAGAAAAATGCATGATGCCTGTTGCAAAAAACCGGAAGTTGGCCGATGCCCTCGGAATATCCACCCGCTTGCTTAGCCACAAAGGCTTTCCGTTATCATTTGTTTCAGCTAAAGCAAGTGTATCAAGGTTTTCATCAATCAGTGTCGCAATTTTATTTAAAATGGTAAAACGTTCTTCTGCAGAAGTAAGGGACCAAACTTTAAACGCATTTTTTGCAGCCGATACTGCAATTTCAATATCTTTTTCATTGCTATCAGGAACCTGGCACAGCACTTCGCCAGTAGCGGGGTTTACACAATCGATAAACTGACCGCTTAAAGGACCTACCAGATTTCCGCCAATATAATTTTCGAGATGGTATGGTATAGAAAGATCCATGGTTAGGTAATAGTAATATATATCCGTGGAAAAAAAGGTTTAAAATTAAATGCTTCCTGTGCGGCCGCCATCAACAGGAATACTTACGCCATTTACATAAGAAGCAGACGGTGATGCAAGAAAGGCAGCAACTGCAGCAATTTCAATGGGTTCACCAAAACGTTTCATTGGCACTTCTTCCACCATTTCTTTTTCAATTTCTTCAGCTGCCTTGTTTTTTTTCTCTGATGTAACGTTTACAATTGTTGCCAGTCGTTGTGTTTTTGTAAAACCAGGCAATACATTATTAACCGTAATATTAAATTGCCCTAATTCGTTAGCCATTGTTTTGGCCCAGGATGCAACCGCACCGCGAATGGTATTTGATACTCCTAAATTTTTCAACGGGATTTTAACCGATGTGGAAATGATATTAATGATGCGTCCATATTTATCTTCTTTCATACCGGGTATGACGGCTTGCGTTAATAAGTGATTACAAATTAAATGCTGGTTGAATGCTTCAAGGAATTGTTCGGGCAATGCATCCGTAATTAAACCAGCTGCAGGCCCGCCGGTGTTGTTAATAAGAATATGAATATTTTGTGCCGATGCCACTTCTTCAACTATTGAGCGTACTTGCTCGGGGTGATAAAAATTTGCTACACGATAAGAATGCGTTTGACGCAAAGTTGTATCTAATTGCGAGACGGCCGTTTGCAATGCTTCTTCGTTGCGAGCAAACAGTATGCAATTTGCACCCATCAAGGCCAATTCTTCTGCAATGGCATAACCAATTCCCTGGCTGCTACCACAAATGATGGCGTTTTTACCTTCGAGTGATAAATTCATGCCACCAAACTTAAGAATAAAGTTGGTAGTTTCTTGTTTCTGTTTATGAACAGTTTTAAAGTAATTTTAGGTTGATTGCATCATGCTGAAGCATTTGTTACTGCTAAAGTGAGTGACACAACAGGCGCTGCTTGTTGCAATTAATTCGATTACAAAAATTTGAATTATACAATATTGCTGGCTAACAATACTTGCTAAACCGATTTATAAAAATTAAAATTTATGATTGCTGCTCCCTTCAATTTAAAAGGCTGGATTAATGAACACCGCGATTTACTAAAACCGCCGGTAGGTAATCAATGCGTATACAAAGACGCTGAGAATTTTATTGTGATGGTAGTTGGCGGGCCAAATGCACGAAAAGATTATCATTACAACAAGAGTGAAGAATTGTATTACCAGGTTGAAGGAAATATTGTTTTAAAAATTATTGACAATGGTGCGCCGCGAGACATTGCAATTAATGAAGGAGATCTGTTTTTGCTTCCGCCAAATACACCTCACTCACCACAACGCGGCCCAAATACAGTGGGTTTGGTAATTGAAAAAATCAGGGAAGATGAAGAAAATGAAAAGGATGCCTTTATGTGGTTTTGCGAAAAATGCGGAAATAAATTATACGAAGAATATGCTTTTGTAAAAGACATAGTAAAACAATTGCCACCGATCATGGAACGTTTTTATTCGAATGAAGATTTACGCACATGTAAAAAATGTGGAACTGTTATGGAACCACCGGTGAAGAAATAGTTTCTTTTAAAAACATTCTTCCACTACAAACAAAATCTTCGTTCTTTGCGATTGATGAAAATCGACATTCACACACACATCATGCCCGAACATATGCCGAACTGGGTACAGAAATTCGGCTATGGAGAATTTATCCACCTGGAACATCGCAATTGCAAAGCCTGCATGATGAAAGGTGATCAACTTTTTCGTGCAGTTGAAGACAATTGCTTTAAGCCTTCGCAACGAATGAAAGAAATGGAAGATGCATCTGTTGATATGCAGGTGCTATCGACCATACCCGTATTGTTTAATTATTGGGCGAAACCTAAGGATGGTTTAGAAACATCCCGGTTCTTTAATGATCATATAGCGGAGACGGTTGCGGATAACAATAAGAAATTTATTGGATTAGGCACAGTACCATTACAGGATGTTGATCTTTCGATCATGGAAATGGAAAGGTGCATGAAAGAACTCAAT
>JAKFCI010000045.1:0-16992 GCA_036676725.1 Chitinophagaceae bacterium | reverse complement strand
AGGGAGAGTAGATATTTTCTCATGTGTCTTAGTATTGGTGAAGAATATCTAAATCTACAAAAATCCTGTAAGAGAAAAAAAACGAAAAAAATGCGCTTATTTGCCGGGATTAATCAATATTCTCAACCTTTACTTCCTTACTGATTTTCTGAATGAGACCTTGCAAAACTTTCCCTGGACCAATCTCTACAAATGTATGAGCTCCATTAACTATCATGGCCTGGATAGTTTGTGTCCATCTAACGGCACCGGTTAGTTGCTCAATGAGGTTTTGCTTAATTTCTTCTTTATCCATTACAGGTTTGGCTACCACATTTTGGTAAACCGGGCATGTAGGATTATGAAAACTGGTTTTTTCAATTGCCGCTTTTAATTCTTCTTGCGCCGGTTGCATTAAGGGAGAATGAAATGCACCACCCACAGGTAATATCAAAGCTCTTTTAGCTCCCGCCTCCTTCATTTTTGCGCAAGCTATTTCAACTCCTTTAATGGTACCAGAAATAACCAATTGCCCGGGACAATTATAATTTGCGGGAACAACGATTTCGCCCGTTTCATGCTGAACCTGCTGACAGATCTCTTCAACTTTTTCATCAGCAAGAGCTAAAACTGCAGCCATGGTTGAAGGTTGCAATGAAATGGCCTTTTGCATAGCCTTTGCACGAATCGATACCAATTGCAATGCATCTTCAAAACTTAACGTGCTATTTGCCACCAATGCAGAAAACTCTCCGAGCGAATGACCGGCTACCATATCAGGTCTGCCGCTTTCAATATTCCTGTATGCGATAACAGAATGTAAAAAAACTGCAGGTTGCGTAACATCCGTTTGCCTCAAATCATCTTCAGTGCCATTAAACATGATATCGGATATGCGAAAGCCTAATGCTTCGTTAGCAGATTCGAAAAGTTTTTTTGCAAATGCGTTATTGTCGTAATGTGTTTTACCCATTCCCGGAAATTGAGAACCCTGGCCGGGGAATACATAGGCTTGTTTCATCCGTATATTTTTATTTTATTTTGGTCGAATGGAACGCCTGTATACATTGTCATTTGTGTCAAAACTTTGTAAGGGCGTTTCATAAATATAGTCTTGGTAAAAAAAGAACCCGGTAACTAACCGGGTTTACAAACATATTATTTTCAGCTCAATTTTGAACTAATAAGTTTTAGAAATTCGCTACGTGTAGCATTCTTCATAAACTCACCATCAAATGCAGATGTTGTAGTTACAGAATTTTGTTTTTGCACGCCACGCATCATCATGCATAAATGCTTGGCTTCAATTACAACAGCAACACCAAGTGGATCAAGGCTGTCTTTAATTGCTCCCAGGATCTGTGTAGTTAATCGTTCCTGTACCTGCAACCGGCGGGCAAAAACATCCACTACCCGTGCTACTTTACTCAATCCCATAATCCATCCATTAGGTATATACGCAATATGCGCTTTTCCAAAAAACGGCACCATATGGTGCTCACATAGAGAATACAATTCTATATCCTTAACGATGATCATTTCACTGACATTTTCATGAAATTTGGCAGATTCAATGATCGCTTTAGCATCCATCTGGTAACCCTGGGTAAGATACTGCATCGCCTTAGCTAAACGTTCCGGTGTATTGACCAGGCCTTCCCTATCAGGGTCTTCGCCTAACAACTGTATGGTGCTGTGATAGTTTTCTTTCAATTTCTTTGTAACGTCTTCATCGTAATGTTCTGTTCTTTTATAAGCCATTTCCTAAAAATTATGGTGATTGTTATTTTATACAAACTATACAACAGCGGGATACTCAACAAAGTTGCGTGGCGTTTCATATAATCTTACCTGAATTTGCAATGCTGCATCAATTTTGCTTCTTAAAAGGTCATAAATAACCATTGCAATGTTTTCTGCTGTAGGATTTAATTCTTTAAACTCACTGGTATCAAGATTTAAATTTTTATGATCAAACCTTTCAATGACCTGTTCTTTTATCAGGTCCGACAATACTTTCATATCCATTACAAAACCCGTTTTTGGGTCAGGCAATCCAACCACTTTTACAACCAGGTCATAATTATGCCCATGGTAATTAGGCAAATTGCACTTTCCAAAAATCTTTTCGTTTGTGGCTTCATCCCAAACAGGATTGTTTAAACGATGTGCGGCATTGAAACTTTCTTTCCTGAACACCGCTACTTTTTTATCTGTCATATTATTTGAAGATATTTTTATTCACCATAATATTCAACATAAATCCTGGCTGTTTCATATAATTTAATGCAATGCAATTGAACATTTTCCGGAATATGTGGTTTTAATTGCTCCCAAATGCCAACTGCTAGATTTTCAGTTGAACACATCTTGTTTTTCATAAAATCCACATCCACATTCAGGTTTCGGTGATCAACTTTTTCTATCACATGTTCCTGGATGATTGTACTTAATTTTTTTGCATCATATAAAAAACCCGTTTCTGGATCAGGAAGGCCTTTAATTGTTACAAACAATTCATAATTATGGCCATGCCAATTCTCATTGGCACATTTGCCAAATATCGCTTCGTTTTGTTCCCGGCTCCAGGCAGGATTATACAATTTATGAGCCGCATTAAAATGTTCAATGCGGGTAAGATAAACCATTTGATGAAATTTTTGCAAAGGTAGCGGAATCGAAGTTTAGCAAGGATATGTGCGTATAGTTAACTTTGCAGACCATGAATAAGAAAATTGGTATTGTAGCAGCTACTCAAATGGAAATAGCTCCTATATTGAATAAAGATCTTCCTGCTAATGTCAAAACCTGCATAACGGGAATAGGTACAGTTGCTACTACATATAACCTGTTGTTATTCATTCAAAAAGAAAAACCCGATTTTCTCATTCAAGCGGGCATTGCCGGATGTTTTGATACAAAAGTTCCATTATCCTCATTATTTGTAATAGAAAAAGATTGCTTTGCTGATTTAGGTGTATTGGAAAATAATAATTGGGTTGATATGTTTGATCTTGGATTAATTGGTAAAGATTCGAAACCGTATCAAAATTCATGGTTGATAAACAAAACGCAAACATCTATTTTTAAGAAAGAACAAAGAGTCACTGGCATTACAGTGAATGAAATAACTACATCAGCCAGTAAAAATAATTCCTGGTTACACAAATATGAAGCAACACTGGAAAGCCTTGAAGGTGCTGCCTTTCATTATGTATGCCTGATGCAGGAAATTCCATTTCTGCAGGTAAGAACTGTATCTAATTATGTTGGCGAAAGAGACAAAAACAATTGGGAGACTGAAAAAGCAATTCTTCACCTGAACAAAAAATTACATGATGTTGTTGGAAATTTTCAAAACGGGAAAATTTTATGAAATTAACCTTAGGCTTCTCTCCTTGCCCCAATGACACTTTTATTTTTGATGGCCTGGTAAATAATAAATTGGATGCCGGCGGCATAGAAACTGAAGTTATTTTAGCAGATGTAGAAACCTTAAACCAATGGGCATTAGAAGGCAAACTGGATATCACCAAATTAAGTTACCCTGCCTTTTTTAATTCATTAGACAATTATGAGCTTTTAAATGCCGGCGCAGCTTTAGGAAAAGGTGTAGGCCCTTTATTGATTGCAAAAAAACAATTAGAAATTGGGAAAGAAACGTCATTAACTGTGGCTATCCCTGGAATTCATACCACTGCCAATTTTTTACTGCAATTTGCTTATCCCCAGTTAAAAAACAAAAAGCCATATTTGTTTTCTGAAATTGAAGATGCGGTGTTAAATGACGAAACAGACCTGGGAGTTATCATTCATGAAAACCGTTTTACTTACCAACAAAAAGGCTTGCTTAAAATTGCTGACCTGGGAAGTGTATGGGAAGAACAAATGAATGCTCCTATTCCCCTGGGAGGAATTGCTGTAAAAAGAAACCTGGATCCAAAAATTAAATATAAGATTGATGAATTGATCAGGGAAAGTGTTGAATTATCATTTTCAAATTATCCCATTATCAGTGATTACGTAAAGCAACATGCACAGGAAATGAGTGAAGATGTTATGCGACAGCATATTGATCTTTATGTAAACAATTTTTCTATTGACCTGGGAGAAAACGGGAAGAAGGCTATTGAAGCATTTTACAATGTTTTTATACAAAAAGATAAAAAACTAAAACACGCAAATCATATATTCCTAACCCGCTGATAATTCCTTATTGTACTTCAATAAAAAATGATCATTTAAATCGCGGGTTATTTTATTTGAATAAATAACATCATTGAATTGATGCACCCATTGAATTCCCCTTATGGCATTGGTTAAAAAAATTTCATCAGCTTGTTCCAAATCGAGTAGCGTAAGCGATTTTTCTTTTATAAAAAAATCGGCATTCAATTTTTGCAAAAGAAACTGGCGGGTTACACCAGCTACACAACCATCTGATAATGGAGATGTAAAAATTTTGCCTTCTTTAATAATAAATAAATTTGTTTTAGATGTATCTGCAATTGTTTCGTTAGTATTTAAAACTATGCAGTCATCCCATTTATTATTTAAAGCTTTTTTTGTAGCCATTGTATAAATAAGGAAAGATGCTGATTTTAGATTTGCGTATTCATCGATCGGTTTACGCCCATTTTGTAAAACACCTAATTGCAATCCTGTTTCATTCCCAGAGTGAAAGTCAGTTTGTAACGGTGAACATTCGATTAAATAATTAAATGGACGTTCTTCTTTATCGATCGATCCTTCCCCACTCCATGCTGATAATCTTATACGTGCATTGACTAATTCATTCTTATCACATAACTGGATAATTTCATTTTTAAGCCAATCTTTATTGAGAGAATTTGGAATGATATATTCCAATGTATTTAATCCATTTATAAATCGATTGAAATGTAACTCTTTCAAAGCGATAGAACGATCAACAACCTTAATTGTTTCGAACAAACCATCACCATATCTAAATGATCGGTTAGCCGAAAAAAATACCGGTTGATCATCCGTGAAATAATTTCCATTTACATTTATCAATCCCATATACAAAAGAAAAATGCCACAATATACATCATGGCATTTTACAAATATTCTATTGTGTTATCAGGGTTGTTCTACAATACCTGCTTTAACTGCATACATTACAAGCCCCGCCATAGATTTTACACCAGTTTTGGTTTTAAGTTTATCACGAATCGCTTCCACAGTTCTGGGACTCAGGTCAACGATGTCGGCAATTTCTTTGGTACTTTTTTCTTCACACATTAATTTAAGAATGGTGATCTCTTTATCATTTAATTGCACATCCTGCGGCATTGAAGCTTCTACATTACGCTTGGTTCTTAATCCATTCAGCAATGCCTTATTGGTAAGTTCATTAAAGAAAAACTCCTGTTCATGACACGTACGGATAGCATCATATATTGTTTCCGAATCAGATTCCTTGGTTAAATAAGAATTTGCCCCAATTTCCATCATCCGGGAAATCATGGAATGATCATTATGCATGGAAAGCATGATCACTTTAATATCCGGGTATAATTTTTTGATTTCAGGCAAAGTAGTTAATCCATCCATGATAGGCATCTGGATATCCAGGAGAACTACATCAGGCTGAATATGTTTGAGGAGATTTAGCAGTTGCATACCGTTTTCCGCTTCAGCAACCATTTGAATGTCTTTCCTGGTTGAAAGAAAAGTCTTTACACCGGCACGGAAAAGCGCATGGTCATCAGCGATGGCAACTTTAATAACGCTATCTGGGTTTTTCATAAGAGGATGTTTTGATTTTATACTTCACAGGAACGTTAATTTTATATATTTTAGTGTTTATACCCTGCGAAAAGGAAAAAATTCAGGCTGCAAATTGGTAAAATTCTGCATGATTCCCTATAGTACTAATACTTGATTTACCAGTTTCGGAATCTACCGGCAAATTACGGGAGTTTCGTAAATCTACGATAGTTCAAAATAAATTTCCCAAACAAAAAAGTTGATTTACTAAGTATATAGGTAAAAACCCCAAAGTAAAAATGGGGAATAACTTCTATTGTTCATATTATCACCAGCCAATAACTTTAGCACTCAGTAATTTGATTTACACAGAACATATTTAAAAGCCCGTTTTTAATTTCCAGTAATCCTAGAAGAGTTAATTGTTTGCATGTGTTGTTTTTGACCCAATAAGCGGTTTGGTAAACTTATTCATTATACTTTTTCCGCAACAAAGTAGATACGCGGATCACCCAGTGTAAATTTTTTTCTTCCGGGTATGCTTTCAGCGGAAACCAGGCTATAACCTGATTCCACTAACATAGCTTCCATTTCAGCAAAACTGAAAACATAATCAATTGCTTTCTTTTCTTCTGTGGTTCCATCGGGAAGCGTAAAAATATTTGTTGTTTCAATCCTGGAGGGTTGAAATAAATATTCGCTTTTGGTTTCAATAGTTATTTCATCTTTTTTACCTGTATGATCGGTAATAAAATCCTTAATTACTATTTCTGCTATAGACCACGAATTAATTAAAAGTTTTCCGCCTATTTTTAAATGATCATTTATAAGCCTGAGAATTTTCAATGTGTCCCTTCGATCAAAAAAATTCAAGCTGTTACCCATACAGATAGCTAGCTCAAATTGATTGGATGATTTAAACTCCAAAACATGTTGCTGAATACATTCAATTGGCAATTGATCTTGAACTGCAATTGTTGAAAGTTCATATATATAAGTGGCCAGGTTATCTATCGCTGTTACCTGGCAACCATTACGTGCCAATCCAATGGCATGTCGTCCAAAACCACACATTATATCAAGCACACGGGAACCAGGTTGCAGATTGGCACATTGCATCATAAATGCAACTTCTGCATCAGTTAATTTTTGGGGAATAAGTGATTTCCAGATGTCTTTGTAAATACCATCAAAATAAATATCATTTACACCAGCATTATCCATTTAAGGGAGTTGAAATGACACAAGAATTCAAAAATTAATTGATGATTTTATTGCGGGAAGCATACATAACCAAACCTGCAATTGTTTTTGCACCTACTTTTTGTTTCATGTTCTGCCGGATAGTTTCTATGGTGCGGGGACTTAGGAAAACCTCTTTTGAAATTTCTTCTGTCGTTTTATCCTCTGAGATTAATTTCAAAATCTTCACTTCTTTTTCCGAAAATTTGATCGGATTTGGATAAAACTGTCGAACTGACTTTTTACTCTGCAATTTTAATAAAACGGCTTTATTGACCAGGTCATTAAAATAAAAATCATCATTTACACAAGTCAGGATAGCCTGATATATCTCATCCGGATCAGTTGTTTTGGTCAGGTATGCATTTGCACCCATTTCCATCATCTTAGTTATCATTTCCTGGTCATCGTACATGGTTAAAACAATAATTTTAACCTCCTCATATTCTTTTCTTATTAACCCTATAGCATTAATCCCATCCATTTCAGGCATCCGGATATCCATTAATAATACATCAGGTTGTTTGATCTGAAGTTTATGCATTACATCCTTTCCATCCTCTGCCTCCCACAAAATTTTAAGATAGTTTCTATCTTTTAATGCCATTCGGATTCCATCTCGAAAAATTTTATGGTCATCTGCAATAGCTACTTTAATTATTTGCTGGGAAGTCATGGTTAAATTAGGTTTAAATGCAGTCTTAAAATCGAGCAAAAGTACGCATTCTGAGGTATTATGTTAATTTTTTTAAAAGTAAGTTATTCATTTTCATTAAATAAAGAAATAAAAATAAATAAGAAGCATAGTAAAATTACTAATCGAATTATCGTAAAATTTCCCACAGGTTTCATTTTAAAACTTATTCATAGTTCATGAATGTTTCGTTTTTTATCAACCCCTCTGGCTTTTAATAATATTAATAAGGAACTTTATTCAATGCTTCTTTAAAAATAGTTACTGTCCTGCTTAATAAAGCCCCATGGTTGTCCACACCTGTGCATAAACTCTACAAAAAATTAAATTTAAAACTCAAGTTTAGCATAGAACACTATCGTATTTTTACTAATTTCGGCACGTGAAATCACCCTTTTTATTCAGGTAAGTTTACTTCGAAAAGCTCTCATAACCGCTACAGCAAAGGGTTTGGAGGTCAATTAAGGGTTTTCACCAATATGCTACCCCATTGATTAATAATCGATTAATGGCAATTTTTATGTTAGAAATATTTCTGGACAATCAAAAAACTTGGTTATGAAAAAGAATTCTCGCATGGTAGTCGTACAGGAAGAAGTAGAATTAATATTTACCTGGAACGATTAATTTTTTTAAAAGACTATTAACAGATAAAAGGTTTTTCTATATTTGGTGAAAATATCCAACTATAGAAAACCTTTTATTTTATATAGCCGCCCTAACTGACGCTCTTCCTCTGCTTTTTTTTATTTTTTATTTTTCTAAAAATAGGAATAACACGAGTTTATGGGTGCTTGCGATTTACACCCTAATTTCCATTTTAATAATTCAGGCAAATTTATTTTTTGATAGGACATTAACACATTTCCTGGTAAGTTTTACTACGCTTTCTGAATATTTACTCTTCATTTCCTTTATCTGGATCAACTTAAAAAATCCAAAAGTTAAACAGGCAATAGTAATAATATCTGCATTATATCTGATTTTTTCTATCTTCTATGCTTTAACAGTTAAGATAAAAACCATCGATACTATTCCCATCGGAATTGAAACGATTATTATCCTTTGTTTCTCTTTTTATTTTTTGTATGAAAGGATGAATGAACCAACCACCGATCTCATCTATAATGATTACAGATTCTGGATCATTTTAGGTATGATCATTTACCTGGCCGGATCTTTTTTTATTTACATTTTTTCTGACCAGGTAGACCGCAAACTGTTTAATAAATATTTGTCTTTAACTTATATATTTTATGCTTTAAAAAATATCTTGTTTGCATTGGGGATTTGGGTTTTTGCCCAAAAAGAACCTCAAAAAGTAAAAAACCAAAAAGAATCATTACCATATTTAGATATAAATTAATCAAAGCTAATACCACCAACCACCACCTACCACTATGTTCTTATTGCAAGCTTCAAACTCATCCGGAATTTCCATGGTACTTTTTATAGGTACACTTGGAATGCTGGTGCTTACAATAGGGCTGATCATGTTCATCATTTTTCATCAACGTAAAGTGATCCGGTACCAGAACAAACTGCAGCAAATGGAGCACGAACAACAAAAGGTTTTATTAAATGCATCCATTCGCTTACAGGAAGAAGAACGTCAACGGATTGCTGCAGACCTTCATGATGATGCCGGCCCCCTATTAGCAACTGCCCGTTTATACTTAAACGAAAACCTGGTTAACCAGGATAAGGCAACCCAACTTCAATCTATTTACCAGGCTCGCCAGATCCTTGATGACACCATTCAATTGGTAAGAAATATAAGTCATAGCCTGATGCCGCCAACTTTAAAGAATTTTGGCCTGGAATCTGCAGTGAATGACTTATTTCAAAAAATCAGCGGCTCAGGAAGTATTAACGCCAGCAGCCGTTTTCATGATTATAAAGAAAGACTTAAACCGGAAAAAGAATTAATTGTTTTTAGGGTTGTACAGGAACTGATTAATAATATTTTAAAACACAGTAGTTCAAGTTTTATCCATTTAACCCAAAATTCTCATGGTGATAAATTCTTTTTACGAATACATCATGATGGAAGAGGAATCATACAATCTGATTTCGATAAATTAAATAAAAGCCATATTGGGTTAGGTTTGAAAAATATCAGCAGCAGGTTAAAAGTTGCACATGGCTCTATTAATTTTGAAAAAGATGTTTCACAAACCTATTATAAGGTAACGCTCGAAATACCAAAGGACCAACCCTATAATCATGATTAAAATTTTATCTTTGATCCTTATGTGAAAACTATGGAAAGTATAAAGGTTGCAATTGCAGACGATCATAAAATTTTTAGAAAAGGAGTCATTCTTTCGCTTCGACCATTTACCAATATAAAATTTGTACAGGAAGCGGAAAATGGAGAAGATCTTCTAAATGGGATTGGAGCCTCTCAACCCGATGTTGTTTTAATGGATTTGCGCATGCCAACAAAAGATGGTATTGAAACAACCAAAGCTTTAAGTAAGTTATACCCCAATATTCATATCATTGTTTTAAGTATGTATGAAGATGAACGTTTTGTTTATCACCTTATGGAAAATGGCGCTAATGGCTATTTATTGAAAAATGCGGAACCCCAGGAAATCAGGCGGGCCATTATGGAAGTTTTTGAAAAAGGTTATTATCTCAATAATTTTGTGAATCGTATTCTCCTTAAAAAATCTCACGCCCGGCAAAAAGTAGTTCCTAGTCTGAATAATGAAATTACCTTAAGCGATAAAGAAAGAGATGTACTTCGTTTTATTTGCATGGAATTTACCGCGCAGGAAATTGCAAAAAAAATGGAGATCAGTCCACGAACTGTGGAAGCCATTAAAGATCGATTAATGGAAAGATTCGGAAGTAAGAACACTGCCGGACTTGTATTTTTTGCAGTAAAAAATAACCTGATAGATTAAATCTTCATTTCAGGAATTTCTCCTTCAACTATTAATTTACCTGCTGTTTTTGATTTTATTTCATCAACACTTATACCAGGTGCTCTTTCAAGTAATTTAAATCCACCCGGTGTAATTTCAATTACCGCGAGGTCGGTGACAACTTTCCTGATACATTTTACACCAGTTAATGGTAATGTACATGCAGGCAGCAGTTTTGATTCACCTTTTGGATTGGTATGCATCATAGCAACTATTATATTTTTTGCGCTGGCAACAAGATCCATCGCACCACCCATCCCCTTTACCATTTTGCCGGGTATTTTCCAATTGGCAATATCACCTTGCTCACTTACTTCCATTGCTCCTAATACAGTCAGGTCAACTTTACCAGCCCGGATCATACCGAAGCTTTCCGCACTGTCAAAAAAAGCACCACCGGGTAAAATAGTTACTGTTTCTTTTCCTGCATTGATCAGGTCCGCATCTACTTCTTCTTTAGTTGGATACGGACCAATTCCCAACATACCATTTTCACTTTGTAACATAATGCTAATGCCTTCCGGAATGTAACTGGCTACAAGCGTTGGTATACCAATACCTAAATTAACATACATCCCATCTTGCAGTTCTTGTGCAATCCGTTTAGCAATACCATATTTATCCAAAGCCATATAGAATTATTTAATGTTGTATTGAATATTTAATTCTTTTCAATTCTTGTTGTTACTTTTTCAATCCTTTTTTCATAATCTTTTCCCTGGAAAATCCGGTGAACATATATTCCCGGAACATGAACCTGGTCAGGTTCCATTTCTTCCGGGTCTACAAGGTGCTCCACTTCTGCAATTGTGATAGTTCCTGCTTTGGCCATTGAGGTAGAGAAATTTCGGGTAGTTTTTCTGAAAATTAAATTACCATACCTGTCCCCTTTCCAAGCTTTTACAATAGCAAAATCTGCATGCAATGCGTGTTCCATTAAGTATACTTTTCCGTTGAATTCCCGGCTTTCTTTTCCTTCCGCAACTTCAGTTCCATAACCGGCTGGTGTATAAAAAGCTGGAATGCCCATGCCGGCCATTTGTATCCTGGTTGCCAACGTTCCTTGTGGAATCAAGTCTACTTCCAATTCATTATTTAATAATTGTCTTTCAAATTCAGCATTTTCACCTACATAAGAACTCATCATCTTTTTTATTTGCCGGGTGTGTAATAGTAATCCCAAACCGAAATCATCCACACCGGCATTATTAGAAATACAAGTGAGATTTTTCACTCCTTTTTTTACCAATGCATTAATTGCATTTTCAGGAATGCCACATAAACCAAATCCACCCAACATGATCACTGCTCCATCCTGAATATCTTTAATGGCCTCATCGGCATTAGCTATCGTTTTGTTCATGTCTGTTTTTTTTTACTGATAACTCTTTTTTGAAAATTCACTGCATCACATATAAATCAGTTAAGCTTTATCTTTAAAATGACGTAAATTTTTTAATCTAAATAAGAGAGTCAATTTGATATTGTCAAATGATGGTAAATGTAATAAAAAGTAAAGGGAAAATTACAAGCTGGCTATTCAGCGTTTATGCGGACAGGTGCAGGCTTCGGAATATCTTCATCAATGGGAAGAGGTTCTCCGATTTCCTGGTCTGTTTTACGGGCATTCAGACTATCCATGATTGGCTGTAGAATTTCAGGATGAAGCTGGTAATATTTAAAGCTTTTTTCAAATGCTGATTTTGAAATATCATGCACATCAAAAACTTTATCATATAATTTTATAGATTCTGTTTTCCTGTTTACACTTGTATCCTTTATCACATAACTGACAAGAAATTCATCGGCCCTGATCATATCCCATAAAACTTCCTGCATTTTTTCGGGTGCTAATATGTCATCAGGTATCTTGTCAGCACTACAAGAAAAAAATATTACCAGGAGAAAAAAAGAAAAAAATTTCATGTTGGATTTTTGTTGCAAGGCGTTACTCAATAAACCAGTTTTACATTTTATTGCAGTACTCATTTAATTATTTGAGTTCTTTATAAACTGCAGAATTTGAAATATCCAGTTTTAATAATAATTCTCTTGCCCTTATTTTCTGATCGGCATTAGCTTTACTGAAAATTTTTACCAGCTCATTGCTTTTTCCCTGAAAAAAAACCTGCATAAACATGGAATTAGGATTATCCGTTTGAACGGTATTGAGATAGTTTAATCCATTGAGTATTTCAAGCCTTCCTGCCTTTTCATCTTCATAAAAGGTATCCATTCCTTTGCGATAGTATGTATAAAGCGCATCATGTATCAATGCAAAACGATTGTTGTTTAAATTTTCTGCAAGCCAGTAACGGTTACGCACACCGTCAAAAGGCTTCCAGCCGGCAACATCACGGCCTTCAGGTGCATTATTTACAATGTTCTGGGCTTTCTTAAAGTACACATCTCCTGCTCTTAGGGCGAAAGCGTCATAATCAAGACCAAGTATGATATTAACGTAATAAGCCAGCACAGCGGTCAAATTTGCCGCTACAGGGTCGTTACCCTGCACCCTGTTCTCATTAAATTCCAGTGGTTGAAATTCCTGGTATCGGAAAACGATGTTATCATCTTTAAAATTTAAAAGCGGCGAAGCATAAGTTGAATTATAAACCGGTCTTGCTGCCTGTATGGTTAAAGATGCCCGATAAACATTTTGACCAAGCTCTTCATCGATATTCAGAAAAAAACTACAATCAATTTTTTCATTGGGTTGATAAACATCAGTCGTCCATTTACGGTTGTTTAAAAAGTCGTGAATAGATGCCTGAAGTGTATTGAATATTTTTTTATCAACCTGGGTGCTTACCCGATTTGCTAAAACTGTAACCCTGGCCTGGAGTTCCTGCGTGAAACCAATGCTGATTGAACATGCAAGCAATAAAGTGAAAAATAATTTTTTAAGCATAATACAAGTCTATTATTGTATTAACGATATCTTTTGCAACATCTTGTTTACTCTTTTTATCAAATTGCCTTTCAGAACCACTTTTATCAAATATGGTTATTTTATTCGTGTCACCACCAAAACCAGCACCTTCGTCTTTCATCGAATTTAAAACGATCATATCAGCCTTTTTAGCTTTTAATTTTTCAATTGCATGCTGCCTGGCATTATCTGTTTCCAATGCAAAACCTACCAGCACCTGATTGGTTGATTTAACTTCTCCCAGAGTTTTTAAAATATCTTTTGTCCTGTTTAATTCCAAAGTTAAAATATCATCCATCTTTTTGATTTTAAATGATTCTGTTTTCACTGGGGTATAATCAGCCACCGCCGCAGCCATTATTGTAATATCTGCATTTTTAAACACTGTAGTGCATGCCTTATACATTTCTTCCGCTGTATTTATAGGAATGACAGTTAAACCATCCAATTCAAAAGATTGTTGAATAGGACCCAGTACCAATGTAACTGCTGCGCCTTGTTTTTTTAATTCATGAGCAATAGCAATTCCCATTTTTCCGGAAGAGTGATTACCAATAAAACGAACAGGATCCAAAGGTTCATGAGTAGGTCCCGCAGTGACAAGCGCATTTTTACCTTTTAGCGATAAAGAATGTTGAAGAAAACTTTCAATAAACTGAAAAATTTCACCTGGTTCCGCCATTCTACCTTCCCCTATTAATCCACTGGCCAGTTCTCCACTGTTCACAGCGATAATATGATTTCCGAAACTTTTAATTTTTTCAAGATTTGCCTGCGTTGAAGGATGATGCCACATATCTTCATCCATGGCAGGGGCAACTACCACCGGACATGTGGCAGATAAATAAACGGCCATCAGCAGGTTATCGCAAAGACCGTTCGCCATTTTGGATAAAGTATTGCAACTTAATGGAGCTATTATCATTACATCTGCCCACCGGCCTAACATCACATGATTTTCCCATTGTTCCTCATTAAAAATTTCGCTGAGCACCGGGTTTTTAGACAAAGTTGAAAGGGTAAGCGGTGTTACAAAGTCCCTGGCTGAAGGTGTAAGCAAAACTTTTACTTCAGCACCAGCCTTAATAAAAAGCCTGGTCAAAAAAATAGCTTTATAAGCTGCTATACTTCCACTAATACCTAATAATATTTTTTTCCCTTTTAACATGAAGATCAAAAATAACATTAACCGGATAAATGCAAAAGCGATCTGCAAATGCAGATCGCTTAAACAAATTTATTTGTATCGATATTGATTAACTAAATAACTCATCTTCATTTTTACGGAAGTAAATTTTGTCTTCATAAAACTCCTGGGTAGCTAACAACGCAGGATTAGGCATTCTTTCATATGCTCTGGAAATTTCTATCTGCTCCTTATTTTCATGAATTTCTTCCAGGCTATCTGTATGACTTGCAAATTCTTCAAGTTTATTATGCAATTCTTCACGCAAAGAAATGTTTATCTGGTTTGCCCTTTTGGCAATTATCGTGATAGAACCGTACAAGTTTCCGGTTTTAACTTTTAAATCGTTCAGGTTACGGGTTTCAACATTGTTTCCAGTGCTGGAACTCAATTGACGTCTAAGTCTGCTCATTGGTTAGCGTTTTAAGATTGTTTTGAGACAAATTTATAAATTCCTCTACTTCTTTTATTAATTCACTTTCTGGGAAGCGGTCTTTAAAATCATTAGCCACTTCAATTACTTTGGCAAATCTTTCCTCTTTTTTTCCTGCCACACTCATTTCAGCGTAACGAAAGTACGACCTAACTTCCATTAATTTATAAGAAGCTGAACTTTCCGATTCTGGGTAAGCATCTAATAAATTACTGAAAGATACTGCAGCTGCTTTATACTGACCGAGGTCAAAATAAAGTTGGGCACTTTTATAATCCTTGATTTCCAATTTTTTACGAGCTTCATCTATAATCGCGTTTGCTTCCGGTATGCGTGTTGAACCTGGATGCGTATTAATAAATATCTGCATCATATTCATAGCCTTAATGGTATTGGTTTGATCCAATTCAGGCTTAGGTGATTGCATATAAAATGTATATGCACGCATAAAATCTATTTCTTCTGCTCTTGCACTGTTTGGAAATATCTCCAGGTAGGTTTTGAACAGATTCTCTGCATTCAAATAATCTTTCTGGTAATAGGCTGTATATGCATATTTATAATAGATGTCCTCAAATTCCTTTTCCGCTTTAAAAAATGGCATTACATCTTCATAAACCTGCTGGGCATAATTATACTTTTTCTTGGCATAATACTGCTCAGCCATCCTCAATTTATAATGAGGATCTTTATTCTTCAGAATCTTATTGATACCGCCACATCCGGCAAGTATTGAAATCGCAAAAAAGGCTATTATAAATCTCATAAAGGCGGGCAAAGTTAATAGAATCCCGGCAAATCTTTGGTAAAAAATAGAAGTAGCCAAAAAAGATCCCGTTAAGGTTTTGATAAAGAACAAAAAAGAAGCCCTCCACTGGAGGGCTTCAAACTTATATTAAAGGAAGATATTAGTTTCTTCTCAGGTTTGGATGTGGAGCAGGAACCGTATTTGGTCCTTCTTCACCGGCTGATGCTGCACGCAGATCTACAGTGTTGCAATCGCCACCTTCCTGGCCATAGTTAAAAATAAAGCGGTTAGCGCTGATGCCTTCTTTCTCAACCATATGGTTGATAACAGCATTTACTCTATCCCAGCTTCTTTGTTGTTGTTGCTTGTTAGAAGAGCAATATCCAATTACAACCACGTTACAACCAGGATTGTTGCGCATACGCTCAGCAACACTAGCTAATAAACTTGCAGCATCATTGTTTACAGTTACTCCGCTTCCAGAGAAAGTAACACTTGGTAAAGCACCTAAAGCAGCAGCACAATCACCAGCACCAGGTACCATATTCTTACAGCACTCAGGATCAGGGCAAGTACCAACACCATCAGCATCAACTGGCTGGCAATAAGTTGGAGTAATCAATTGTTTATCACGGCAATCAGGTACACCATCACCATCAGTATCTAAGCTAACACCATGTGTATCGACCGGGCAACCTTCTGGAGTTTGTTCCTGGTCAAATTGGTCAGTCACACCATCGCCATCAGCATCTGGTAAAACTGGTTTTGGTAAACGCATCAAACGTGGGTTGCGAATTTCGCTGTAAGCGTAATCCAATGGGTTAAGCCACCATAGTGGTTCAACAGCTTTAGCACCCAGGTTGAAGTTTAATCCTAAAGTAGTGTAGTGATAAGTGTCGTAATCGCGGGTTAAAACAGGATTTCCTGGTGTTTGCTCAGCCCAGCGCTGACCATCTAACAAATCATCTTTAGTAGTGGTAAAGCGATATTCAAGTGCCAGGTTAATGCGGTTGCTTAATTTTAAAGCAGCACCGGCACCTACATGACCAACAGGTTTAAAAGTATCACCAAATAACTTTGGCCTACGATCACCATGATTATCAGCCTCT
>JAKFCI010000044.1:0-9238 GCA_036676725.1 Chitinophagaceae bacterium | reverse complement strand
TTTTTGGATCAAGTTCAATTGCAGAATTTTTATAAAAAGAATTTTGTGGTTTATGAAAATGATGATACGCAGCACCAATGAACATATTGTTTTCCGGGTTTTCGTTGAGCTGTGTATTAAAGCTCATTCCAACCGCACCATCAATATGTCGGATTGTATTTGATGGAAATGTTTCGCCGTCTCCTAATCCATCGTAGGTGCTATTGGTTGTCATTTTCGACCTGTCGATAGAGCGCTGCACCATACCGGTCATAAAGCCTAAAGAAATATACCTATTGGTATTACTGCTGATTGATTTATGAAAATTTAAAGCCGGTAAAATATGTGTAGATGTCCATGAAATAGTTCCTGCCCGATCATATAAAATCTGCATGCCTGCAGTTAAAAAATCATCACCTTTTCCAACGGGCATTTTATATTCGGCATTTAACGAACCGGTTTTGTATGCATTGGTTATGCTGTTCCATTGTTCGCGGTAAACCGCCTGCACCCTAACATCGCCGGTGAAAATACCTGCCAGAGAAGGATTACGTAATATCGGCGTTTCAAAAAACTGGGAGAAATGTATATCCTGGGCTTGCACAGAAAATGCAAAGAAAATAGCCCATGCAGTCAATATTTTTTTTATGGTAAGCATTTCTTTCACGGGTTATTGTATTAATGCAACGTTTCCTTCAAATCGTACAATTTCTCCATTTTCACAATAGATCTCCACCTGGTACACATATACATCCGGGTGTGGTTTGTTTCCTTTGTATTTTCCATCCCAACCATACATAGCATTGTTAACCGGGAAATCTCTTTGTTCAAAAACAACTTCACCCCAACGGTTAAATACACGTAAAGATTTAGCCCTGTCCAATCCTGTACCACGAGGGTAAAAAATATCATTACTTCCATCACCATTAGGCGAAAAAGTATTTGGAAGAAAAATGGTAGCGCCTTTACATAAAACAATTACTTGTACATTCTCGCTTACTGTACAACTATTGCTGTCAATAACAGAGATGGTATATTTTGTAGTAAACTTAGTTGTGCTTGTGGGTTGCGGGCAATCCGGGCAACTTAAACTTTCAGCCGGGCTCCATAAATAACTTCTTACACCGCTTGAGTAGGTTGCAGGAATAACGATTGGAATGCCAACAATTTTGGTGAGTACTGGTGGAACGGTAATGCTTGGTAAAGCATGAACCAATAAACTTTTTACCACTGTGTCTGCACACCCGCTTGTATTGGTTGCAATAGTTGTAACCGTATAATTACCCGGTGTTTTATATTGTTGTAATACCGGGTTTTGATCCTGCGATGAGTTGCCATTAGGAAATGTCCATGTCCAGCGCACTAAAGAAGTGTCCGGACGATCAAATATGCCCATATGTGAGATCCTGTCCAATGCGCAAATAACCGTATCGTAGTTAACAGAGATCAATGGGCTTTCAACAACTTTTATTGGGCCTTTAATTAAAGTATCTGTACATCCAATTTCTGTATTTACAACCAATGACACATTGTACAAACCAGGTTTTGTATAGGTGTGTGTTGGCGCTGTTGAACTGTAAGTTGTTCCATCTCCAAAATCCCATTCGTAGTTCCTTATCGGGTCATTAGATGTTGTGGAGTCCAAAACGGTAACCTTTCCACTATCGCAAAAGAAATAATTATCTAAAGTATATTTTGCTTTTACGCCGAGTAGAAAAATCGGTTTCGTTCCTGTAAGAGGTACGGTGCAAGAACCTGTAGGTTCAATTAAAATTACTTTCGGTACAAATCTTCCAAAGTCCCGGTACGTATGATCGATAACGTTAACCGTCGTATCTGAAACATTTCCGTCACCAAAGTCCCAAATAAACCGGGCATCCATTTCCGAAAACGCATCAAAACTTACTTTAACCGGTGTGCAACCTTCCAGTGGCGAATAGGTAATTGTTCCGTCTTCTGGTGTAAAAACGGTCAACGTTTGCATTGCCGTGTCTTTACAACCGCCGGGACTTGTAACCGTTAATTTAATTGGGTAAACACCTTTACTTGTATAATAGGTCGAAGGATTTTGCTGTGTTGAAATTCCAGGCGCCAAATCCCAAACCGAGGATTGATAATAAGTAGAAGTATTAGTGAACTTGGCCTCGAAAGGAATGCAGTATGTTTTTAAAGCATTGGCTGTAAATGAAGCTTCCGGTAATCCAACCCGGACAATATTAGGTATAGTGATAGAATCTTCGCAACCAAATAAGTCCTTTACTATGAGTTGCACGGTGTAAAATCCAGTATCTGCAAAAGCATGTGAAGGATTTGTAACTGTGGCACTTAAACTGTCACCAAAATTCCAAACAGATGTATAAGGAAGATCGGAGATGGTCTGGTTTGTAAAGCCTAAAGGTGCACCGGGACAAGTTTGCCCGGAGGTAGTAAAACCAGCTTTAAGTGTAGATATGATGACGAATTCCCTATAAGAAACGCTATCTGAACAACCTCTTGAATCTGTAACAACCATTTTTACGTTGTAATCGCCTACACTATCATATTGATGTTGAAATGGAGGGGCAGTAAATGATTGCCTCACGCCATCACCAAAATCAAATGTCCAGTTTACAATGGGGTTGTCACCGGTTGTAATTGTTGAATCATTAAAGGTGGCTATTAAACCTTTACATCCGGAATTTGTTGTTGAGGAAAATTTTGCAATCGGTCCATTCACACGGATAAAGGAATCTTTTTTAGCCGTGTATGTGCAACCAAATGTATCAACCGTCGTAAGTTGAATATTATAAAATCCAGTGTTTAAATAAGAATGGGATACGGTTGCGCCACTTCCAGCCGGGCTGCCATCACCAAAATTCCAGGTGTATGTTTTTACCAAACCTGGATTGGGCGGTTTTGCGGTGAAAGTAAATGGAGCCGGCCGACAACCTTCTGCGGAAGATGTGGTGAAATCGGGCGTTTGATCTGCAATAATGATGTTGCGGGAAATGGTGGAAGAACAGCCTGCGTTTGTTGTAGTTAGGGTTACTTTATAGGTACCTAATGATGCATAAGTGTGAGGAGGAGGATTGACGCCTGTTGCCGTTGTGCCGTCACCAAAATTCCAGCTCCATGTTTTCGCGCCAAGAGATTTGTCGGTAAATGTGTAAACGAGTTTATTATTACAATCAGGCCTGTATTCAAATTTTGCCACCGGGGGCTTAATATGAATGTAATTTTTCTTTGTCAGGGTATCGCTACATCCATTGTTGAATACTATTAATCTTATATCCAAAAATCCTGTATCGGAAAAAGTATAGGAAGGGTTTTCTTGTGTTGATGTGCCGCCTTCACCAAAATCCCAAAGCCATTCATCTGTTGGCATAGGCGATAAATTGGTAAACTTTACGGTTTCGCTGGCACAAACATCAAACTTATCGGCAACAAAATTTGCCGAAGGCTTGGTGCCCACTTTTACCGCTTCGGGTAGGGTAAATGTTTCGGTGCATCCCGTACTTGTAGTAATGGTCAGTGTAACGTTGTAGGTGCCAAGTGCTGTATATACATAACTTGGTTTTTCAAGTGTAGACTTTCCAACACCATCGCCAAAATCCCAATTATAGGATGTTACAACATCTAGTGTTTGAATATTTGCAGAAAAGGTAATGGGATAAGGAATACAACCTTTGGCTGGAAGATCCTTAAAAGAAATTACCGGTTTTTGAATTTTTACATAAGCAGGTTTAGTTAGCGAATCCACACAACCGCCATCGCTTTTAGCAATTAAAGTGACATTATAATTTCCATAATTGTTATAGGTATAGTTTGGATTTGCATCAGTTGATGTACCGCCATCGCCAAAATTCCACGAGTATGAAGTAGCATTTGAGCTATTGGAAAATTTAGATGTGAATGGGAATTTACAAGATGCGGTATCGTTTGTTGAAAAATTCACAACAGGTCTTGGCTGCACTGTGATTGGTTTTACCAAAGTGTCTTTACAAACGCCATACGTATTAATTAAGGTAACCGTATAGTTGCCAGGGTTTGCAAACGAATTTGTTCCGTTTCTTAAAGTATCAAATTTTCCATCAGAAAATTCCCATCGTGCTTTAATTGGACGAGGCGTTGAATTGTTTAAAAATTCTACGCTTGTATTTGGACAGATTTTATCTGGTACAATAAAGTCTGTTACCACTTTACCAATATCCATATTTACCGTTGTTGTATCAACACAGCCCTGGTCGCTTTCAACAATAAGCCTTACACTGTAGGTGCCGTTAACGGCATATAAATTTGTAGGATTAATGGCGTTCGAAGTCTGGCCATCTCCAAAAGACCAGGTATATTTTAAATTAGGCGGGCCAGTAGATGTATTTGTAAATGTTACTGAAGCAGGAGCGCTGCATGACGAAGGATCAGAAAATCGAAATTTTGGAACAACTCCTTTTGTTACATCTATGTAATTTGGCTTCGTAATTACTTTTTCGCAGCCCTTATCATTTACAATGCGAAGAATAACTGTATAAATTCCTGTCGCCCTGTAAACGTGCTGCGGATTTCGTTCCGTAGACTTGGCTCCATCGCCAAAATCCCAGTTCCACGAAACAATTTGCGTATTGGGAGGCGTTGTAGACTGATCAAAAAAATTAATAATGGCTGGAAAACATCCACCTGTTTTATTAGAACCAAAATTCGCGACCGGCTCATCATAAACAATCAGGTAGTCCGTTTTTGTAATTGTATCGGAACCATTGATATTGGTGGCGATCAATGTAACAGTATAAGTACCTGGTGTAAAATAAGTAGTTGAAGGATTTTTTAGTGTAGAGGTACCTCCGTTTCCAAAATCCCACAGCCAGGAAGTTGGATTGCCGGTAGACTGGTCTGTAAAGTTTACAATGATAGGAGAACAACCAGAAGTTATATTAGAAGTAAAGTTTGGACTGGGAACTTGTGCAAAACAGTAAATAGTGGGAAGCAATAAAAAAAAAGTAAAGGCAAGTATTTTGATATTTAAGCCATGGGCTAGTCTTTGTTTCAATTCGGTAGGTTTAACTTTCGTATCCTGCTTATACAAGTTCGATATTAAACGCAAAGTTGTAACAAAAATTGCTCCTGTTTTAACAAATTTTACTTTATTCTAATAAGATAGTATTATCTCTCCAGCCTTAGCAATCTATATTCACCGTCAATGGTTGCATTGGCTACAACAAAATTATCGCCACTGTCTGTCCATTTAAAGGTGCCGTTTAATAAAATGAGCGGGTAAGCTGCATTGGTAAACTGGGAAGTAATGGTTAAATCAGTTGCATTTCCATCCCAGGTTCCGGTTTTTTCTACAATGCTGTTTTTAAAGGCATTAACTGTCCTGTTTTCGTAAAACTGGAATTTATAACCAGCAAAATCAGCTGTAACATCAGTATTTGCTTTTAAATATTTCGCAACATACCATTGCCCTGTTACCATGATATTGATAACCGCATTTTCTTTTGCCTTTTCTATGGTTTTTTTGCAGGATGTAAAAGAAATACACAGCAAACAAATAATTAAAACATTTTTCATTTTGTATAATTCTTTTACAAAGTATAAATACCTGAATATTTATGCAATAGGTAATCTACGAAGTAGGAAGCTTCCAGGGTTTTACCGGTCACCTCTTTGCATAATTCCTCGCTGGTAAAGTAACGACCTTTGGAATGAATGTTTGTACGCAACCAGTTTAATAAATTAATTGTTTGGCCATTACTTAATTCGGCTTCAAGGTTTGGAATTTGTTGTTGCGCAGTGGCATAAAATTGAGCAGCATAAAAACTTCCCAGGCTGTAAGTCGGGAAATAGCCAAAACTTCCATGGCTCCAGTGAACATCCTGAATACAGCCATTTTTATCATCAGGTACAGAAACATTCAAAAATTTACCATACTGATCATTCCAAAAAGCAGGAATATCCTTTGTTTTTAAAGAACCGTCTATCAAGCTTTTTTCAAGCTGGTATCTTATATAAACATGAAAATGATAGGTGATCTCGTCGGCCTCTGTTCTGATTAAAGAAGATTGAACCTTATTAATGCTTTTATAGAAAGCATCAAGATCTATGTTTTTAAATTGCTCGGGAAAGCGTTGCTGCAATAGAGGAAAATAGTGTTGCCAAAAGGCTTTATTTCTACCCACATTATTTTCCCACAAGCGAGATTGCGATTCATGTATGCTGTAGGAACAGGCTTCCCCTGATGGTAAACCATATTCATCCAGTGGCAAACCTTGCTCGTATAACGCATGTCCTGTTTCATGGATACAACTCCAGGTCATATTTGCAAAATCCTTCTCATCTATACGGGTAGTAATGCGTACATCATGGGCATTAAAACTGGTACTGAACGGGTGTTCACTCACATCCTGCCTGCCCGCTTCAAAATCAAAATTTAATTCTTTTATAAGTTGCATGCCCCAATCCCATTGCTGTTGCTTGGGAAAGTTTTGTTGTAAAAATGAATCATTCACCTGGGGCGCTGCGGCAATTTTATCTAATAGTTGCTTTAGCGCAGGCAGCATGTTGTCAAAGGTTTTATCCATTAATGCTACGGTAGCACCTTTTTCATATTCGTTGATCAAAGCATTGTAGGGATGATCTTTAAAACCTAGTATTTCGGTTTCTTGTTTTTTAAGATCGATCAGTGCATCGAGGTCCTTTTCAAAAACACCAAAACTGTTTTGCTTGCGGGCATCTATCCAGGCATGGAAGGCTTTATTTGTCTGGTCCGAAAGTTTGCGAACAAATTCAGGACTGTATTTTTTATTTTTTACGTAATCTTCTAAAGTAAGGGCTACATTTTTCTTTTCTACTTTAGAAAGATCATCCTTAGCCATCAACTCCTGTAACAAATTACCCAGGTCATCCTGGCTAAATAAGCCATGAGCGATTTCTGAAAGCGTACTCATTTGTTGGCCACGGTAATGGGCCCCCTTTGGTGGCAAATAAGTTTCCTGGTCCCATTGAAGAACAGCGTTTGCATGACGAACATCGGCAATGCGCTGCATTTTTTGTTTATAGCTGGCGTATAATTCCTGGCTTGTGGGCATGAAGCAAAGCTATTAAAATAAAAAAACCCTGAAGAACAGGGCTTAAGGAAATAATGCCGATTATTATTTTGGAAATTTCGGATCTCTTTTAATTTCTTCTATTTGTTGAATGTGCCTGTCGCTATGCGCAGCTATTAATAACATTACCTGGTAAGCATCCACTGGGCCTACAGCAAGATCGGTAACATGATTACGCACATCAAGGGTGGTGGTTTTTACATATTTGATCAAAGCGGCCCGATCTTCTTTAAATGATTCGGTAATTTCTTTTGCAGATGTCCACTTTGCTTTTTCTGGTTTTAAACTTTCGGGAGCTTGCTGCTTTGCAGTTCTGTCATTTCCAACTTTTGAAATTTCTTCATCTGTAATCTTTATTTCGCTTCTTCTTACGCCGTTTGCAGGCAGTTTTAATGCCTCATGCGCTACACTCCAAAGACCCTTTTCAGCCAGGGCTATATGTTGCATGCATTCTTTTATCGACCATTTGTCGATCGACTTTTTAAAATTCAATTGTTCTTCGGAAAGCCCTTTGGTTGATTTTATAAATGCGTTTTTTGTATCCTTAAGTTGATCAACTAAAATTCTTCTTTCCTTACTCTCAAGTGTAGTGTTTGATACCTGGCTTCCAATGCCTGTAATGACAAGCAAAATGAGTAAAATAAATCCACTAGTTCTTTTAAACATAAGCGTTGTTCTTTAATAAAGTTTTTTTGGTAAGTCATCTTAGGGTAGGTAGATCAATTTACAAAGTTATCGATTCATCTACACTGTTAGGATTTGATCTTTTTTAAAGGAAGCTTCTTCACCATGCCTCCTCTTGTATCTTTAATGCTTTGCATTACAATAAAAGCCTGGCGGTCAATTTTTTCTATTTCGGTTGTTAAGCGATTTACCTCCAAACGTGTAATAACTGTAAATATTATATCAGTTGTGTTTGATGCTTCACCGCTTTTGCCAAAACCTTTCTTTCCTGTATAAATGGTAAAACCTCTTCCTAATTGGTTTTGAAGCATGTCGGAAACCTGCCTGCTTCGGGTGGATATGATCGTTACCCCGGTAAATTCTTCAATACCTTCTAAAATAAAATCAACCGTTTTAGATGCCGACAAGTAGGTTAATATAGAATATAAAGCAGCTTCTATAGATAACAAATAGGCAGCAACAGAAAAGATCATGATGTTGAACATCAGGATAAAGTCGCCTACCGATAAACTCGTTCGCCTGTTAAGGTAAATTGCCAAAACCTCTGTGCCATCAATAACCCCACCCCCACGTATGGTAAACCCAATACCCACACCTAAAAAGAAACCACCAAAAATGGAAACCAAAAGCTTATCGTCTGTAACTATGGGATAAGGAATAAATGCAACGGCAATGGCCAACGCAGTTATTGCCAAAATGCTCCTGATGCTAAAGGAGCGGCTTATTTGCTTATAGCCAAGTAATAAAAATGGAATATTGAGGATGATGATTAAAAAAGAAAGAGCTATACCGGTTTCTTTCGTGGTAAGCAAGGAAATACCCATTACCCCTCCATCGATAAAACCATTGGGAATTAAAAATCCACCTAAACCAAAGCCAGCCGATAATACACCAACTGCAATTTGAATGATATCACGGGAGTAATTGCTGATGTTTTTCCGGAATAATTTTGCTTCTCTTAATCGCTGAATATTTTCGACTTTACGTTGTGAGCCGTTCTTTGAATTACGGGTCATCATCGATATTATGTTATCTATATATTTCAGAAAACTAATTTTAAAAAAATGGCAATGAGATAATTTTTCCAAAAGGCAAACACTAACTTTCCAACATGAAAATTAAAGATATTATTGGTGCCATTGAAGTATTTGCTGCGCCGGAATTGCAGGAAGATTATGATAACTGTGGTTTAATTACCGGTAATGTACAAATGGAATGCACCGGGGTACTTTGTACGCTTGATGTTACTGTGGCCGTGGTAAAAGAAGCAGTTGCCAATAATTGCAATTTAATTGTAGCGCACCATCCAATTATATTTAAAGGATTAAAAAAAATAAATGGCAAAAATTATATAGAACAGGTAATTATCGAAGCCATAAAGGCTGATGTTTTTATTTATGCAGCACACACCAATTTAGATAATGTGTTGTTAGGTGTAAGTGGAAAAATGGCCGCCAAACTTGGACTTAAAAACATAAAAATATTAGCTCCTAAAT
>JAKFCI010000043.1:0-7181 GCA_036676725.1 Chitinophagaceae bacterium | reverse complement strand
ATTGTGCAACTAAAAATTTAGTGGAGAAACTGGCAGATTTTAAATCCGTAGGATTTGCCACACCCAGCATGAAACTGCTTTTGCCTTTAGTAATTTCACCTTTTAACCCGGTATGAAAAAAGGGTCCTTTTGAAAACATATAACTCATGCTGTAGTTCCTGTTTACGGGGTCAACCAATTCGTAACCTATGTGTGTAGCCCAGCTACCAGCGGTAAATTTTACATTATTCCAGGGTGTATAAGAAAGATAAGCCTGCTTTACAATAAACCGGGTATTTTCATCATTGTAAGAAAATTCTTCAGCACGGTTACCAAAACCTAAGTCGGCAACCATACTAACCCTTTTTATGGAATGCTCCAGTTTTAAGGATACCATATTCAACTCAAAAGAATTGTGTGAGTTGGTAAAGCTGGTGTAGTTATTAAAGGTTTCAGATTCTTTTTTCGGGTCATTTAAATTGTAGCGATAATACACATCAACAAAACCCGTTAAAATAGTAGAAGCTGGTTTGGCTGTAGAAGAATCTTGAGCGGAAGCACATAAAACAGAGGGCAATAGTGTGGCTGTTGCAAAAATTTTTTTTAACATTGCAGTACATTTTAAGTTTTAAAATGGAGTACAGCTCTTGAAAACCCCGTCAAAAGTTTCTCATTGGGCTGTACTTTTTTTTATAAATAATTAATCGATTACTTGTTCTTTTAACTGCCCGGTATCCTGGACTAATAGAGTTCCTTGCAGGTATTTTTCGTTGTGCTGTGTAGCATCTAATCCTATTTCCTCATCGCTGAAGCTTACACGTATAGGTTGAATGAGATTTATTAATTTAAAAATCCCGAACGAAACAATAAAGCTATAACCCACAACAATTACCACTGCTTTCAGCTGGGTCAAGAAAAAGGTGCTACCACCATATAATAATCCATCTGCGCCGAGTTCATTTACCGATTTTGTGGCCAACACCCCGGTTAGCAACATACCTACAATACCGCCTAAACCATGGCAGGGGAATACATCCAGCATATCATCCAATTTTGATTTTTGCTTGTAGAAAACAGCAATGTTTGAAATTATTGCGGCCACTACGCCAATAAATATGCTTTGAGGAATAGCGACAAAGCCAGCACCAGGTGTAATAGCTACCAAACCTACCACTGCACCAATACAAAATCCTAGGACTGAGGGCTTTTTGCCTTTTAAAACATCAAAAAACATCCATGACAAACCTGCAGCGGCCGCAGCTACGTTGGTAGTAGCAAAGGCGGAAACGGCCAGACTATTGGCACCTAAAGCAGAACCGGCGTTGAAACCAAACCATCCAAACCACAACAAGCCAGTACCAATAAGAACATAAGGTAGATTAGCCGGTGGAATTTCCTTTTGGTCTACATGCACCTGCCTGCGTTTTAAAACCAGTACGCCTGCCAGTGCAGCACAACCTGCCGAAATATGAACAACGGTACCCCCGGCAAAATCCAGGGCGCCCATTTTAAACAAAAAACCATCGGGGTGCCAGGTCCAATGAGCTATGGGCGCATATACTAAAAGTGCAAATAAGGCTATAAATAAAATATAGGATGAGAACCTGATTCGCTCAGCGACGGCGCCTACCACCAGGCCCGGTGTAATAATGGCAAACATTAACTGGAATAGTGCGAAAAGGGTTAAAGGAATAGATGGAGCCAAACTCCATGGCGCACCCGAAGCCACATTTTGAAAAAACAGGAAAGAAGCCGGGTTCCCAATGAATCCGCCAATGGAATCCCCGAAGGCAAGGCTAAAACCCACGACAATCCATAATACACTCACTATACCGGCCGCAAGAACGCTTTTGATCATTGTAGAAATTACATTTTTGCGGTGCACCATTCCTCCGTAAAAAAAAGCGAGACCCGGGGTCATGATAAAAACGAGTGCAGTGGCTACTAATACCCAGGCTATATCTGCAGAATTATAAGCTGCATTGATATCTTTATAAATGTTTTGGAAGGGAATAAAGAGCGCTGCAATTGAAATAACAGCTAACAGACCAAAAGGAAAAACCCGGCTCACAGTTAATTTTTTCATATTAAAAATATTAATATTTAAACTATTTACTTAAAAATAGGAGTTTTTCTGCCAAGTTCGTTAAAATAATTAACATATTTATTATTGTAATATAATTTCTTGAGCATATAGTTATAAATATGAAGATTAAATGGCTTAATCAGCATATATGCAAACTATTTATTCTGGATACTTTGAGGGGGATAAAGTAAGATATTCATCTACCTTTTTTGCACATTCACGTCCTTCCTGGATGGCCCATACGACTAATGACTGACCTCTGCGCATATCTCCTGCAGCAAAAACTTTTTCAATATTGGTTTGGTAGGCGTCATCCCCGGTTTTTACATTCCCTTTATCATCTAATTGAATGGACATCTCCATTAATAATCCTTCTTTCTTAGGAAATAGAAATCCCATTGCAAGGAAAGCCATCTGGCAAGGCACTTCTCTTTCCGATCCCGGAACTTCAACAAATTGAGCGTACCTGCCATCTTCAGCTAATTTCCATTCAAGGTCAACCAGTTCTAAAGCTCTAAGATTTCCTTCATCGTCACCTAAAAGTTTTTTTGTGGCAACTGCCCAGTGCCTGTTAGCCCCTTCTTCATGCGAGGAAGTGATCTTTAAAGTCATAGGGTAGGTTGGCCACGGCATATGCGCCGTGCGTTCAAGCGGTGGCTGCGGTAATAATTCCAATTGACTCACCGATCTTGCTTTCTGCCTGTTTGCTGTTCCAACACAGTCACTCCCTGTATCTCCTCCGCCTATAATTACTACGTCCTTATCATGGGCATAAATACCCTGCCCTTCAAAATCCTGGTTATTTTTTCTTTTGTTCTGCTGTTTCAGGTAATCCATGGCAAAATGAACACCTTTCAAATTCCTGCCCGGGATGTCAAGGTTGCGTGGAATGGTAGAACCTCCTGCGAGCACTATCGCATCAAACTCCCTTAATACATCATAAATGCTGTAATTATTACCAACTTCAATATTGCACCTGAATTCGATGCCTTCCTGTTTCAATAAATCAATTCTTCTGTCCACCACCCATTTTTCTAACTTAAAATCAGGTATTCCATATCTCAATAGACCGCCTGGCGCATCATCTCTTTCAAAAACAGTAACCTGGTGCCCGGCATAATTAAGTTGGGCAGCGGCAGCCAGCCCGGCAGGACCCGAGCCAATTACAGCCACTTTTTTTTCTGTGCGAATAAAGGGTTTGAATGGTTTTACGTATCCTTTTTCGAAAGCAATTTCAATAATATGTTTTTCTATTTCTTCAATAGTGATGGGCGGTTGATTAATTCCTAAAACGCATGCACCTTCGCAAGGCGCAGGACAGATACGCCCTGTAAATTCGGGGAAGTTGTTGGTAGCACTTAAAATTTGATAAGCCTGCAACCAGTTTTGCCTGTAAACCGCATCATTAAAATCTGGAATTAAATTCCCTAAAGGACATCCATTGTGGCAAAAAGGTACGCCACAGTCCATACAACGGGCAGCCTGGTTATTCAACTTTTCGTTTGAAAAACGTTCAACAAATTCATTGTAATCATTTATCCTATTTTCTACTGGTCGCTTTACCGGCAGTTCCCGTGAAAATTCTAAGAAGCCTGTTGGTTTACCCATAATAAATCAATTTTTAGCTACCTATCCTTATAGCTATTTTAAAAATTATTTTGAATCTGTTGTTGCCCAATCCGTTCTTTTTGCTGCAGAATTCGTTTATAATCTTTTGGAAATACTTTAATAAAATGCTTGAGCTGGTTTTCGAAATCAGATAAAATTAATTTGGCAACGCTGCTGCCGGTATATAGATAATGCAGTCCTATTTCTTTTTTCAATTCAATAATGTCTTCATTTTGCAAAGGATCAAGATCTACCATTTCGATATTGCATAAAGACCTAAAATTGTCTTTTGTGGTATATACATAAGCAGTTCCACCGCTCATGCCCGCTGCAAAATTTCGCCCTGTATTGCCTAAAATTATAACCCGGCCGCCCGTCATGTATTCGCAACAATGATCGCCCACACCTTCTACCACCGCATTTGCGCCAGAGTTACGCACCGCGAACCTTTCACCTGCAATGCCCCTTATATATGCTCTGCCAGATGTAGCACCGTAAAAAGCTACGTTACCGATAATGCTGTTTTCTTCCGGCACAAAAGCGGCATCCGCGGAGGGATAAATAATAAGTTTTGCGCCTGAAAGACCTTTCCCGAAATAATCATTTGCATCACCTTCCAGTTCCAGCGTAATACCTTTTGTGTTAAATGCGCCAAAGCTTTGCCCTGCAGTACCCGAAAATTTAAAATGAATGGTATCATCAGGCAAACCTTCCGATTTATAAATTTTTGAAATTTCATTGGAAAGCAATGTGCCGGTTGTTCGGTTGGTGTTCTTTATCGTAAATGAAGCGAACACCTTTTTTTGGAATTGCAAAGCGGGTTGCGCTGCTTCAACTAATTTCCAGTCCAGCACTTTTTCCAGGTCATGATCCTGCGTTTCCTGTTTGTATAAACCATAATATTTAGAAGCGGGCTCTTTGTATAAAATGGGAGAAAGATCGAGTTTGCTAAATTTCCAATGAGGTGCTGCGGGTTTTTGCTGAAGAAAATCTACCTGGCCTACCATTTCATTAATGGTTCGAAAGCCAAGTTCTGCCATAATTTCCCTAAGCTCCTGGGTAATAAAATGAAAGAAGTTAACAACGTGATCAGCATTTCCTGTAAAGCGTTTCCTTAATTCAGGATCCTGGGTTGCCACTCCTACAGGACAAGTATTCAAGTGACACTTGCGCATCATAATGCAACCTTCCACTATGAGGGCTGCAGTCGCTATGCCCCATTCTTCAGCGCCCAATAATGTTGCGATTGCAATATCGCGACCTGTTTTTAATTGTCCATCGGTTTGCAACACCACACGGTTACGTAAATTGTTTTTTACAAGTGTCTGGTGCGTTTCAGCCAGGCCTAATTCCCAGGGCAGACCTGCATGTTTTATTGAACTAAGAGGAGAAGCGCCTGTACCCCCGTCATGTCCTGCTACTAATATTACATCGGCTTTTGCTTTTGCCACACCTGCGGCAATGGTACCTACGCCTGCTTTTGAAACCAATTTCACACTAATGCGTGCGGCCCGGTTCGCATTTTTCAGGTCAAAAATTAATTGGGCCAAATCTTCTATAGAATAAATATCATGATGCGGAGGCGGCGATATCAAACCTACGCCGGGAGTAGCATGGCGCACTTTACCTATCCATTCATCTACTTTATGCCCAGGCAATTGGCCGCCCTCACCAGGCTTAGCACCCTGTGCCATTTTAATTTGTAATTCATCGGCCATTGTTAAATAATAACTTGTAACACCAAACCGTGCTGAAGCCACTTGCTTAATTGCCGAACGCATGGAATCGCCATTTGCCATAGTTTGGTAGCGCATTTCATCCTCCCCACCTTCACCGGTATTACTTTTGCCACCAATGCGGTTCATTGCAATAGCTAAGGTGGAGTGAGCTTCATGAGAAATAGAACCAAAACTCATGGCGCCTGTCGCAAACCTTTTAAAAATAGTTTCCACGGGTTCTACTTCTTCAATGGGAATAGAAGAACGATTTCGCTTGAATTCAAATAAGCTTCTAAGCGTATGCGCTTTTACGCTTTGATCGTTTACAAGTTTGGAATACTTTTTAAACGTATTATAATCGTTCATCCGCGTAGCATATTGAAGCAGATGGATAGTTTGAGGATTAAACAAATGCGCTTCCCCATTTTTTTTCCACTGGTACAAGCCGCCCGCAGGCAATTGTTCAACCTGTATTGCTTTTTTACCGAAAGCCAACTGGTGTTTTGTCAAAACCTCCCTGGCTATTTCATCAAGCCCCATTCCTTCGATGCGGGAAATAGCACCAGTGAAATACTTGTTTACAACGGCTTTATTGATACCAACGATCTCAAATATTTGAGCACCCTGGTAAGATTGTAAAGTTGAAATGCCCATTTTAGAAAACACTTTCAGCAAGCCATCATTTACCGCTTTGATGTAGTTCTTTTTTAAACCATCCACATCAATATCAGTTTGCAAATGATCACTGAGCTTTAGTTCGCGAATGGTAGATAATGCCATATATGGATTGATAGCAGTTGCACCAAAACCTATGAGGCAGGCAAAATGATGCACTTCCCAAACATCCCCGGCTTCTATTACAAGTCCCACTTTTCCGCGGTAACCTTTTGTTATCAGGTGATGATGAATAGCTGAGGTAGCCAGTAAAGATGGAATGGGTGCATGTTCCGAATCAATGGCCCTGTCAGAAATGATGACCACTTCAAACCCATCTTCCACTGCATCTTCAGCAAGAAAGCACAATCGGTCAAGTGCTTTTTTTAAAGAGCCTGGTTTACCATCGTTTCTAAAATAAGATTGAATGGTTTTTGCCTGGAAGACGCCAGTATCAATACTTCTTATTTTTTCCAGTTCGTAGTTGGTGAGTACCGGGTGTTTGAGAGCCACACTATGGCATGCAAGCGGGTCTTCATTTAATAAGTTCCCATTATTGCCTACAAAAGTTGCCAATGACATTACCATTCTTTCCCGTATTGGATCGATAGGAGGATTAGTTACCTGTGCAAAGAGTTGTTTAAAATACGAGCTTAAATGTTGTGGCTGGTTGCTTAGTATGGCAAGGGGCACATCTAACCCCATGGAACCGATTGGTTCTTTTCCTTCAATTGCCATAGGTGCGATGATCTTCTCCAGATCCTCGGTTGTATAACCAAAAGCTTTCTGGTATTTAAAAACCTGGTCGCTCTCCAGGTGCGTGAACATTACACGTGGCTCAGCTAATTCTTCTAATCGAATTTTGTATTTATTCAGCCAATCGGCATAAGGTTGTTGCGAGCAAAGAGTTTGCTTTAATTCTTCATCCGAGATGATACGCCCCTGCTCCATATCTACAACAAACATTTTCCCTGGCTGCAGTCTTCCTTTTTCTTTAATCAGTTTTGGATCTATTTCTAATACGCCTGTTTCGGAGGCCATTATAACACGGTCATCAGTTGTAACACAATACCTTGAAGGACGTAGTCCGTTTCTATCCAGCGTAGCGCCTATTATTTTTCCATCGGTAAACGATA
>JAKFCI010000042.1:0-1682 GCA_036676725.1 Chitinophagaceae bacterium | reverse complement strand
TGATTTGAAAGACGAGTGATATTCCATTTAACAGAGGCCCCCTCACCAAAGAAATGTTGTCGGTGATTGTTATCAATACCTACTACAACATCAAAGTGTGGAGCAAAAAAATCTACTGCTTCACTTCCAATTAGCCCTGCCGATCCTGTAACTATAAGTACTGACATGTTGCAAATTTATTTTATTTATGTTCATCCGGCGAATAAAGAAGGTTAAAACAAGTCATGGTGCATATGTTACTTTGCATAGAAACATCTATTTTTTCATGTACAAGACATCTCTGTTATAATGCCAGATTGCATCTTGCAGTTTAATGGATGCTTTGCGCCTGAACAACGTACCAACAAGATTAATGCTGTTACCGCTTAGCACCATAATATAACCGGGCGTTCGGTTTTTTTGAGCCACAATAATTCCGGCGATTACAGCGGCACTGCCAAATAGTGGCAATACATTACCAACACGTTTATTCTTGAGATATTGTTTGTAATACACGGTTGCTTCAGGAGAAATGAGCATCAGGTTCCTCACCGTCTGCGGTTCCAGCAACAAACCATTCATGGTGATACGGTTGTTAAAGCGCAGGGTCTTTTGATTGTATTGTAAGCGCAAGGAATCGATATTCAGTTGTGCGCTGCTTTTTAAAACCAATAAAAGCATTATAGCAGTTAATAACTTCATCATTTAAACTAATTTTTATGCGCCATTATTAAAGTAAACTTCTTTCTATCTAAACTGCACATCCTGTATTTGAAGTTTAATCTCCTTTTCATATGCCCATGAAGGAGCACTAATCATTATCTGCTTTATTTTTTTGCCTGTCATTTTATTCCCTGAAAAAAAGTTCCAGGCATCAGTGTTGTTTTCAATATAGGATGATAGCAACACCGGGTTTTGCAATGTGCTTATGATCAAACGATGGTTAATAGAACGTCCATCCTCCAAATTAAATTTAATACTTACTTCTGGAGGCTGAAACAGGAATCGCATCAAACTCCCCCTTTTACTATACCTTATATCAAACGTTGCATATTGCAAATATTGATTTTGAGTGAGGTTATAGACTTTATTTAGCTCCAGTACTTGGCCTTTCTTTTGGACAATATGAAGCTGCCTTATGGTGTCAGCTTTTTTTAGCAACAAATTCCCATTAAATGAATCTGTAATCACATACCACTGCCTTATTGCCAGTTTTGTTCTTCCCTCATCAAAAAAATGATACCGGTTGTCAATTGTTTCGTTGCCGAAAATCAGATATTCTGGTGCTGTTGAAGAAATGTATTTAGCATAATTAAAATCATCAAGAGGTTTGCTGTAAGCCGCATAACTCTGAACAACAGGTCGTGGGTTGTAATTAAGGTTATTAAAATAAGCCATTGCTATTCCTGCCGGAACAATATCAATTGTTGAATTACCGATCTTATCTTTTATTACAGAAGGCAGAAAATGAATATTGTCACCTTTTTTCTTCCGGGCTTCTGTTAGTTTGTCCTTCGGCAAAAACTTACGATAACTTTCTTTTAGTTTGGTAACAATGAATGAATAACTATAATTCTCGGCCCGCATTACCCGAATATTTGCAATAATACAAGCAGGGATAAATGCAAGAATGACCAACATATTTATACTCTTTCTGCTACTTTCAATTCTCCAGCCGGAAAAAAAAATAAAAAGAAAAAAAA
>JAKFCI010000041.1:0-9902 GCA_036676725.1 Chitinophagaceae bacterium | reverse complement strand
CTCCCGATGTTAACTGTTATGGTGTGTATATTTTAAATGAGCAGAGCAATCACATAGAAAAAATACTTTCTAAAGTAACATTGCTGGCAACAGGCGGCAATGGCCAGGTTTATCGTACTACTACAAATCCATACATAGCAACAGGCGATGGCATTGCGATGGTTTACCGTGCTAAGGGCCGAATTGAAAATATGGAATTCATACAATTTCACCCAACCGCATTGTACGAAGCAGGTAAAAGAGGACAGGCATTTTTGATTACAGAAGCGGTTAGGGGTGATGGTGGCATTTTGCGCAACAAAAGCGGCGAAGCATTTATGGAACGTTACGATGATCGCAAAGACCTTGCGCCGCGTGATATTGTTGCACGTGCCATTGACAGTGAAATGAAAAAAGATGGTACAGAGCATGTATGGCTTGATTGCCGTCATATGGATATTGAAAAATTTAAAGAACACTTTCCAAATATTTACGAAAAGTGTATGTCCATTGGTGTTGATGTTACAAAACACATGATACCTGTTGCACCTGCCGCGCATTATAGTTGCGGCGGAATTAAAACAGACGAATGGGGCAGGAGTTCCATTAATAATTTATATGCTTGCGGCGAATGCGCCAGCACTGGCTTGCATGGCGCAAACCGCCTGGCATCTAATTCTTTATTAGAAGCAATGGTATTTGCGCACAGGTGCTATTTAGATGCTGTGAAAAATGCGAACGGATTAAAGGATATGCCCGCAATTCCTGATTGGAATGCGCAAGGAACTTCCGATCCGAAAGAGATGATCCTTATTACACAAAGTTTAAAAGAACTGCAATTGGTAATGAGCGATTATGTGGGTATTGTTAGAAACAATGTTCGTTTGCATAGGGCAATGAAACGCATCGATCTTTTGTTTGAAGAGACCGAACATTTGTATCGAACAACCTCTGTTTCGCCGCAGTTATTGGAATTGCGCAACATGATCACCGTTGGTTATTTAATTATTAAAGGTGCGGCCTTTCGTAAAGAAAGTCGTGGGCTTCATTATAATACAGATTACCCGCATAAATCAGAACTGGTGCAGAATATAGTGTTGTAATTTTTTTTACCGGCAATATTGCTTTGTTCAACTTCGTTGCGTCGCACTCGTGTACGGCTTTATCTTTGCTCCGCTTTATGTACCACATTATTTACGGCTTATTGTATTTATTATCGTTGCTGCCTTTAAAGGTTTTGTTCCTGCTATCCGACTTTGCCTATTTTATTATTTACGTGTGTTTGGGCTATCGTAAAAATGTGGTGCTGCAAAATCTTACAATTGCATTTCCAAAAAAAACAGAAAAAGAAAAAGAAGTTATTGCCCGAAAATTTTATAAAAATTTCTGCGATACGTTTATCGAAACCATTAAGTTTATCAGTGCTGATGAAAAGTTTTTTCGCAAACATTTCATTGCCGATTATTCTGTAGTCGAAGAATTATATAAAACAGGCAAATCGGTTCAATTGCATATGGGCCATAATTTTAATTGGGAGTTGGCCAATCTTTCATTTCCATTTTATATTCCTCACAAAACTTTGGTTCTTTATTCGCCGTTGCAAAGCAAAATATTTAATCGCTTGTTGTTGAAAATTAGAACCCGCATGGGTACGCAGTTGATTGCAGCAAACAACATGCGCATCGAAATGTTGCCACACCGAAATACGCAATACATTATTGCGCTCATTGCCGATCAATCACCGCCAGGCCCAGACAAATCATACTGGGTAAATTTTTTTGGTAAGCCAACGGGTTTTTTTAAAGGACCAGAAAAAATGGCGAGACTTAATAATTTCCCGGTTGTATTTTGTCATTTTACAAAAAGTAAAAGAGGTTATTACATTGGAAATGCAGAACTGGCAACGCATTCGCCCAGGTTGTTACCCGAAGGACAACTAACCAAAATGTATGCGCAACTCATTGAGAAATTAATGACTGAAAATCCTGAAATGTGGTTGTGGAGCCATCGACGCTGGAAAAGAGAATGGAAGGAAGAATATGGTATGATAAAATAATTAAAAAAAGCGTGTTAATTCAACACGCTTTTTTCTTTTTCAACCGGGATGTTTTCCTGGTCTTTAATTTTATTCCAACCGCCTAATACATTACGCAGGTTGTGAATGCCCTGGCGTTTTAAAAGCGAAGAAGCAATAACGCTCCTGTAGCCTCCGGCACAATGCACATAGATATTATGGTCGTCTTCAATATTGGCGATCATAGCCGGGTCGACCATTTCATCTAAAGGGATATTTACTGCATCCTTTACGTGTCCATCACCAAATTCTGTATGCTTACGTACATCAAGTACAATTAATTGGGGATCGAATGGAAGGTCCATTGCTAATTCATCAGCTTCAACATCAATCAATAAATCAATTACTTCACCCGCTTTTTGCCAGGCTTCAAAACCACCTTCTACATAACCAATTACATTGCTAAAGCCAACCCTCGCCATGCGAATGAGTGTTTCTTTTTCCATCCCTTCATCTGTAACCAAAATTATTGGTTGCTTAAATGAAAGTAAACTGCCCGCCCATTCAGCAAAGCGCCCTTCTAAGCCAATAAATATAGAACCGGGAATAAAGCCATTTGAAAAAACAGCCGTGTTGCGGGTATCCAATAAAATGGTGTCTTTGGTTAAGGCTTCTTTTAATTGTTCAATGGAAATTGGCTGTAGGCCTTGTTGTAGAATAGATTCCAGGCTTTCGTAACCTTCTTTATTTATTTGTGCATTGATTGGAAAATAACTAGGTGGCGCAGCTATTCCTTCAGTTACCGATTTAATAAATTCCTCTTTTGTTTTAGCCAGCAAGGCGTAGTTATTGGCTTTTTCTTCGCCAATAGTGCTTGTAGTATTAGCGCCAAGTTTTTTGCCGCAAGCACTGCCTGGCCCATGCGCAGGGTAAACTATCACATCATCTGCAAGCGTAATTATTTTCTTTTGAAGACTTTCATACATCATACCCGCCAGATCTTCCATGGTCAGATCGGTTCCTTTTTGAGCCAGGTCTGGCCTTCCAACGTCACCTACAAACAAGGTGTCACCGGTAAAAACCGCGTGATCTTTTCCTTGATCATCTTTTAATAAATAACAGGATGATTCGAGAGTGTGGCCGGGCGTATGTAAAGTAGTAATGCTAACATTCCCCAATTGAAATACTTCGCCATCTTTTGCGACATGTACCGGAAATTTTGTTTCCGTATCTGGTCCATAAATGATGGTGGCACCTGTTGCTTTGGCAAGATCAAGATGCCCGCTTACAAAATCAGCATGAAAATGCGTTTCAAATATATATTTGATGGTAGCGCCACGTTCCTTCGCCAACTGCAAATAAGAATCTATATCGCGTAGAGGATCGACAATGGCTGCTTCGCCTTTGCTTTCAATGTAATAAGCGGCTTCGCTTAAACAGGTTGTGTACAATTGCTTCACGAACATAGATATGCTTTAGCCGCAAAAATACTTTAATGCAAGCAAAGGGCAGATTGATGTAAGCGGTAAATCTTAATTTAACAACTGCTGCGCAAACTCGTGGGCTTCTTCTAAACGAGATTTACTTACAGAATAGAAAATAAATTTTCCGTCACGAAGGGTGTCAACAAAACCGGCTTTACGCAAAATTGCCAGGTGCTGGGAAGCAACTGATTGCTCTAAGCGCAATTTCACATAAATTTCAGTAACGGTCATCTTTCCATTCTGGTGAATTAGCCTTAACATCTGCTGGCGTAACTTATGATTTACTGCTCTTAACACTAGTGCCGCTTTTTTTAATTGCAACACGTCAATCTTCAGCTCTGTTTCGGGTTTCATAACTTGTCCTGCTAATGTGCTCATATATCTAAATTAACTGTTCTATACAAATGTATAAATCAAAAACGCAATAAACTACAATCAGATTGTTTCTATTTGTGATTTTTACAATATTGGTTTTGACGGTGGTGAATAAAACTCCTTGATATAAAAGGGCTCAGAGTATGCTATATCAACTAGTTCTCCATTTTTTAGCTTTAAAAAACTTTCACTTGCTAAGTGTTTAGCACTACTCTCAATAGGTACAAACAAAGCATTAGGATGGTTGATTATTTGTTGAAATTTTACACTTCCATTGCCAAAAAAGAGAATTTTTTTTGATGCAAGGGAAGTTTTGAAGTATTCCTGGTCAAGAACGAGGTTAAAAGGTGGTTTAACTTCGGTTAAGTTTCGGTCATAAATTGCTGTAAAAATTTCCATTCTTCGGGCATCTATCATGGGGCAATAAAGATCAGCTTCCAGGTGAATGGCAGATATGGCCATCATCTTTAAAGTGCTGATGGTAATTAGGGGAATGTTTAAAGCATAACATAATCCTTTTGCTGTTGCCATACCTACTCTAAGCCCTGTATAAGAGCCCGGCCCATTGCTTAAAGCGACGGCTTTTAATTGTTCAAAAGCAACTTTTTGTTCGGTAAGCAAATTTTTAATTGCAGGTTGAATCCAGGCAGCGCTGTCTTTTTGATTGGCATTCATTGCCATGGCAACAAATTCTCCGTTAAGGGACAGGCAAACAGAAGAATTTTCAACCGCTGTATCGATATTTAAAATGTAAGTCAAGAAGCAAAGTAAAAATATTATTATTGATTTCTTTGCGACATTAAAAAAAGGAGCCGAGGCTCCTTTAATTTATTGAAATTTTGTTTGGTTCTATTGTCCTAATCCACCGCCGCCGGAGTTAACTCGTTTGTTCTCATCTTCCAAACCAGTTTTTCTTTGCCTGGCAGCTTTTACTTCTGTGTTACCAAACCGATAACTCATATTTAATTTAAACTGCCTGCTTTCCCAACCGCCATTTACTTTCATGTATTGTCCTGCATAATCGCTAACACTGCTCCACTTCATCGTTTTAAAAATATCACTTACAGAGGCTTTAATATTTCCTTTTCCTTTAAACAGAACTTTTTGAAAGCCTCCATCTATGCCACCCATTGCTTTGCTTTTAAATGTTCCTTGCCAAACTGATGGAGAAGAATACCAGCCGCTTAACTCAGCCGTCCAGGTTTTTGCAAATTTTATACTGTTTTGCATGTAAATAGATGTTGCAAATACATCGATATCAACCTTTCTTGTCGGACCATTATCTGCTTTGTAATGTGAATAATAAGAATTGACATTAAAGAAAGAAGAGAAGCTTTTGTATTGGAACGGATAACTGATATTAAGGCTGGTAATGTCTTGCGTAGCAAGGTTTTTCTTGGTCATAAAACTAATGGAAGAGTCATTTTGATCAACATCAATTAGTTGAGAAAAAACATCATTTACATGACTGTAGTTCAGCGTTGTATTCAGTTTGTATTTATACGTATTTGTAACTGCGATGCTGTTTGTGTACTGAGGCCTTAGTTCGGTATTGCCACGCATAAAAGCGTATTTATCTAACCTGAATTCAAATGGATTTAAATCCTGGTAAGCAGGCCGGTCAATACGGCGGCTATAGGTAAAATTCCATGTGTTTAAAGGGTTTTTATTAAATGTGATGGCAGCGCTTGGAAATACATCAGTGTAGTTCCTGTTTAATGTGGAATCAAATTCTTTGTATGCATTGTTCTGCCAGCGAACTCCTTTCGATTGTCCTTTAGCGTTAGTATTTTCCACTCGTAGTCCAGCCTGGATCATAAACCCTTTTAGCTGTCGGTTATAATTTACATATCCTGCGTTAATATTTTCTTTGTAATTAAAGTTGTTTGACTGTTCTTTAAATTTATCCGATCCGTTTACATTATAACGGTTAAAGGTATTATCGGATTTTACATAGGAAATTTTACCTCCAACGCCTAACCGGCCTTTTTTAAACTTCTGTTCGTAATCCGATTTCAATGTATAAATATCAATATCACTTGGCGATATCATGTTGTAAATCTCGCTTCCTAATAAAGTAAATCCATCCCTGCTGTAAGTAAGGTTTGGTTGTATTTGATCGCTGTTGATATTGTAAAATCCATAATCCGCATCAATGTTTAATTCCCGGCCACTTGTATCTGCAAAACGATAATTCAGATTCGCATTCGCATTATCCCGGCTCATGATATTTTTATTATCGGCCACCAGTAATTTGTCAGGAACTTTTGATGGCAGGTAAGAAATATTGGTACGTGTTAAATTGGAAAATATATTGTCGGCAAAAGTTCCATTTACAATAAAGCCAACAGTGCTTTTGTTGTTGATAAAATAATCCATACCAGCTTTAAAGCCATGATTTTTTCCGCGGAAAAGCATATTTGAACGGCCAACAAAAAGCGAATCGTTAATGGCTTCGCGGTACATGTTCATGTAATTGGCATTACGGTTACGGCTGTAATTATAATTACCAAATAAGTTGATCTTATTATCGCGGTGGTTAAGTGCTAGCCCCGAATTGTATTTTGGATAAGTACCAATGGCCCAGCCTGCATTTACAGAGCCGTTTGTACCAAAAGATTTGTTCTTTTTTAATTTGATATTGATGATGCCGGCATTACCTGCCGCTTCATATTTAGCCGAAGGATTGGTAATGATTTCTAAGGCTTCTATTTGCGCAGATTGAAGGCTTTTTAAGTAATCACTTAAATCTTTCCCTGATAAAGGCGTTGGGCGTCCATCGATATAAACCTGGACGCCATTTTTACCGCTAAGTGATATATTATCATCTTTATCAACAAGTACACCTGGTGATTTTCTTAATAGTTCCAGGGCATCGGACCCAACGGAATTAATGGTGCCTTCCACATTCACAATCATTTTATCAGCCCTTACTTCTACAATTGGCTTTTTTGAATTAACCGTTACGTTTTTTAAGGATGCTGCGGCTTTGGATAGCGTTATTGCGGGCACCTCAACATCTGCTGTACCAACAGAAAAAGATTTAGAATAAGATGGTGCTAAACCGACATGGCTTGCACTTATTAAATACGAACCTTCAGTGGCTGTCACTGTATACTTTCCATCTTCTTTAGAAGTAGCTAATTTGGCAACTGAAGAATCTTTTGTATTAAGTAATGCAACTGTGGCCCCGGATACAGCCTTGCCCTCTTCATCTTTTAAATGACCAGAAACTTTTTGCGCAGATAAGGCTGAAATACATAAGGAGGTAAGCAGAAGCAGAGTAATCTTTCTCATTTCACTTGGTTTTGTCGGCCGCAAAAATACCTTGCGGTTGACACGTTCATGACAAACACCTAGTTAAATGGACGTAAAAGTTTACTAATGGTAATTACCTAACTAACAGACGGCCCGGCATCATCTTTTGTTCCTTTAATTAAGCCAATACCGGTAAAAAAGAAGATCGCTCCCAGGATGCCCCAAACGATCAAAGTTTTGACCTGGGTTTCTGTTCCTTTGGCATTTAAAAAAAGCATTGCTGCATAAACTAACCCTACAATGCCCATAACAGTGAGAATAATACCAAAAACTCGTTTAACATTCATAGTTCCTATGTTACAAAAAGACTGCCAAGCGTTTTTATAAGAATTTTTGATAAAGCATAAACAAAACTTTTTTACCTGCAGAATCCAATATTTGGTTTTTGTCTTGCTGTAAATATTTACGATTAAACGTATTGAATGTGGCAACGGAATCTTTCACATCATAGCCAATAATTCTCAAGGCATTTAAGGAATTAAAATCGGACGGTAAAGTAACACCAGTAGTATCGCTCCACCATAATCCATACCCGCTATCTGCCAGCTGTTGCCATGGAAACAATACATTGGGATCGTTTTTCCGCGTTGGTGCAATATCAGCATGCCCGATGAAATTAGCCACAGGAATATTGTATTTTTTCTTTAGCGTATCCAGAAGCAGAAGTAATGAATTTACCTGTCGTTCATTAAAGGGCTCAGAGCCATTGTTGTCTAATTCAATGCCAATAGAAGAAGAATTTATATCATTGACACTGCCCCATTTGGCCACTCCACCATGCCATGCTCTTAAATAATCGTTCAGCATGTGGTGAATCGTTCCATCTTCACAAATGACGTAATGGGCACTTACTTGTGTTCGGGGTAACGTAAATGTTTTCAGTGTTTGATCGCAACTGTTTTGGGCCGTATGGTGAATGATTACAAGGTTGGGTTTGCGCAAATTGAAATTGGTTGTACCTACCCATGAAGCAGCCGTTGCAATGGTTTGTTCTGATGGATTTTTGCGCAACTCTTTAGCCAGTGATTTTGCCTGCTTTTTGTAGCTTTTATTACTGGTTGCATAGATCCCTCGGTTGCAAAAGCTTAAGGTAATAGAAAGAATGAGAACGCCGGGTAGGATAAATCTTTTCATATTGATAATTGCTGGCAAAGTAATAAAGATTTGTTTGGGTTAACTTTTTTAAGCTTTCCAGTGGTTTAGTTTTTGTGGTGATTGCTTATTAAATTGTTTTGTTATGACCAGAGATATCAGGGGAAAAAAAGTAGCCATCCTTACCGAAAATGGATTTGAAGAAGTTGAATTGACAAGCCCTAAAAAAGCGCTTGAAGAGGCGGGAGTGATCGTGCAAATTATTTCTCCACAAAAAGAAAAAGTAAAAGCCTGGGATCATGATCATTGGAGTATAGAATTGCCTGTGGATGTTGAATTAAGTAAGGCAAACCCCGAAGATTATGATATGCTGGTGATACCCGGCGGCGTGATGAACCCGGATAAAATGCGTACAAATAAAGATTGTATCGCCTTTGCCCAACATTTTATTGAACAAGGAAAGCCTTTGGCAACGATCTGTCATGGTCCTCAATTGCTGATTGAAACAGGTATGATCTCGGACCGGAAAATGACCTCGTATTTTTCAATTAAAACAGACCTGGAAAATGCAGGCGCCATTTGGGAAGATAAAGAGGTGGTTGTTGACAACGGACTGGTGACCAGCCGTAGTCCAAAGGACCTGGAAGCATTTAATAAAAAGATGCTTGAGGAATTAAGTGAAGGAAAACATGCGACAACCGGGCAGTTTACCCATGCCGATAATGACTAGGAAAGCCGATCTTTTTAATTTGTATTCAAGCCTGTGCATAAAAGAATTTTTATGGCAGGCTTAATTTTCTTTATAATGTGTGACAGGAACGAAAATTGAATGATACAGGTGTATTTAAATGAATTGTGATGGAAAGAGATTTTGAGCAGTTTGATCTGGGGGAGCTATTAAACAGGTATGTAAAAGAATCCAGGGAGTTTTCTATAGCCTTGGAAAGCGGCGAATCTGCCAGAAAATTAAATATGAAAAGGCTGCGTGTGCAGGCCATCAGTATTCAAATCAACCGCAAGTATAAAGAAATTAATAAAGATTCCGATCGCAGGAGAAGCTCGGGACCGCCACATGAATGAGCAAGTAATTTCTCATTTTGATTTCCCAATTCATCAGCGCTTATTTCAATTCTTCAAAAACGCCACTTTCTTTATTTTTCCGAACATTGTTTGCATTAAAATACTTTCCGTTCATTGCAATATAAACACCGGGTGGAAGTGTTTGTACAAATGCCATTGCGCTTCCCAAATTAAACAACCCATCAGAAGACCCAAACTTATAAGGGATCATAGCGCCGGTTAAAACAACCGTTTTGTTTTTTATTTTATGGGCAAGAACCTGGGCGGTTTTCGCCATTGTGTCCGTACCATGCGTAATAATAATGTGCTTTTCTTCCGCTTCTGCACAATGCAATGCAATCAGGTCCCGGTCAATATCTGTCATTTCCAGGCTGTCGATCATCATGAGCGTTCTGATATCCACTGCAACAAGGCAACGCCCCAATTCAAGCATTTCGGGCAGGTGAGAATCTTTAAAAAACAACTGACCGGTTAGTTCATTATATTCTTTATCAAAAGTGCCACCGGTTACAAAAATGCGAATGCCCATGATGTTAGATTAAAAACAAATTTAAGCGGAG
>JAKFCI010000040.1:0-2519 GCA_036676725.1 Chitinophagaceae bacterium | reverse complement strand
CGCACCCGTTTGCCGGTCGCCATCAACTGTATTGCTACAGTCATGCTGCCCCACGACTTGCATGTATTAAGCCTGCCGCTAGCGTTCATCCTGAGCCAGGATCAAACTCTCCATTGTAAATGAGTTTTGATACTGACTATTAAAATTCTCAAAAAGAGTAAATTAACGAGTCAATTTCGAATATTATCGCTTGACCTTACCTAATGTGTAAATCATAAAGATTTACATGCTGTTGCTTCCAAACTTTCAAAGATCTTAAACCAATGCAAACTTGCGCTTGCTAATGATTTCGCAGATGATAAGATTATGAATCTTTAGGTCTTATACCTCATCTTTTTTTACACTTAAAGAACTTGTTTTTGTTTCCCGTTTTTCGATTGGGAGTGCAAATGTACAAGCTTTTTTATTTCTACCAAATTTATTTTCCTGAATTCAATTTTTATTTGAAGAAACAGAAGAAAAATTTAAGGCTGATAAAGTGTTTAAGAAAGAACTGTTTTTGCTTTTTTTAAAAGCGGAGTGCAAAGATACGATCACTTTACAATCTCTGCCAAATTTTTTGAGAATTTATTTTCAAAAATTATGTGAAAGAAATCACCAATTTTTTTATCATCCATCCTATTCAAAAAGCGAGTGCAAACATAAGTAAGTATTTGATACTCAACAAATTAATTTGCATTTTAACTGTTATAATTTTCTAAATAACCTCAGTGGTTTTTATCGTTTACAGCAGTGTTTCAAAAAGCGGACGCAAAGATAAGGGCCATCGTATTTACCTACCAAATGTAGCGGGTTTTTATTTTGAATATAGGGGTGAAACCTAGGCCTGATAAGGAAAGAAATTTTCAGGATACTCCACAGCTTTGAGGAATAAACCCGTTGGCGGAACAGAAAACTTGCATTTAGCTTCCTGATTATCGAAAAGTTGCCTGAATTCGGACATCGAAATGATACCTCTTGCGAGCTTTAATTGTGTTGCGGTTAACTGCCTTACCATTCCCCTCAGGAAACGATTTCCTTTAATACAATATTTTAAAAGGTCATTTTCCTGTCGCCACTCACTTATATATATAGTGCAATTAAAATTGTTGACCTGCGTATTCGTCTTTGCAAAAGCAAAGAAGTTGGTTTGCTGTTTAATAAAAATGGCTGCCTCTTGCAGTATTGCCAGGTCAAGCTTATAAGGATAGTAAAAAGCGATCTCTTTTAAAAAGGGATTCTTCCTGGTATATATATTATACTCATATTCCCTACCGATGGCATGAAAGCGGGCATGTGTCGCTTCTCCCATTGGAAATATGTTTGTGATCACAATATCCGGGGGTAGAATAGCATTGAGCTTATAAATAAATTTTAGATTCAATTCATCCTGTTGGTCAAAATGGAAAAAATTTTGAAGGGCATGCACACCGGCATCCGTCCTGGAGGATCCAGTTAAGTTTACAGGCACACGAAAAACGGTATAAAATGCTTTTTCTATTTCGGCCTGGATTGTATTTGCATTTTGTTGTACCTGGAAACCACTATAATGAGTGCCTTTATAAGCAACTTCTAAAAAGTACCGCTGCATACTATTCTCCTATTAAAGCTTTAAAACGCTTTAAATAGTATTCATCCTTAATTTCTAAACCAAGCGAAGCAAACTCTGATGGATCCAATACATGCGTATAGGCCGCTTCAAAAAACTGGTATTTTGAAGCTGAAGTCAAAAACAAGGCGCTCAAGCTTCTAACCTGATCGGTAGTAAAGCATTTATTTCTGAAGTATTTCTTTGCTTCAAGAATCATTCTCGCATCATTCGATTCAGATGCCATATTCTTGCGAAGCTTTAAAAATTCTTTATCGGATGCCCTGTAGGTACATGCAATTGTGGATTTATTTAAATCTGTGCTTGAATTTGGAACATCCTCAGTTTTTACTTCCTCTTTTACAACAGGGTCGGGTGTTGTAGGCTTCACCACTTCTGCATCTTCAACAAACCTCTTTTTCGGATGTGGTATCAAAATTCGAATTGTATCCTTGACCTCATTATCGATATCGATGAATACCAAACCAAATCCTTCAGTAGTGGAACTTTCTGACCGCCTTTTAATAACAGACTTTTTATAAGGAACACTTTGAATATCAGTTGGTGTATTCTGTTCTTCGTCTTTCTTTTCTTCTATCCTGTCATCATCTTTAGATTTGACGTTCGCTTTTTCTTCTATTGGTTTTTCTGTAATTGCGGTTTGTTGTTTATTTGAATCAACCGGGTCGACGTTGCTACCTTTCGTTTCTTTTATTGTTGGCACATTTACCTTCTGGTCCGCCTCTTTTTCTTTGTTCAGTGCTGAAGTTTGGTCTTTCTGGGTCGCTGCAGCATCTTCAGTTTTAATTTCCTCTATTACGGTCTTCTCGCTTTCGGTATCGTCAATAGAGCTTTCCACACTAACAGCAGCGGTTTCTACCGTTGGCGGAACAATTTTTTCCACCGCAACCTCTGTCTTTATTTCTTTTGGTTTTTCAAAAGCTACCGTTTG
>JAKFCI010000039.1:0-3386 GCA_036676725.1 Chitinophagaceae bacterium | reverse complement strand
CTCGACCTGCGTAATTATAATGTGAACAAACTTAGAGAGCGCAGCCAGATTGATTTGACTTTGTTAATTGAACTATACAAAGCCTACCCGGATAAAGCTAATTTTTTTATGCCCGGGAGAGCCTCCGGGGATGTATCGGCTTTTGACCTGCGCATAGGTACAGATCAATTAAGAAAACAGATCATAGCAGGTGTACCGGAAGCGGAGATCAGGAAAAGCTGGGAGCCGGGCTTACAAAAGTTCAAGGCGATACGGGCCAAGTACCTCCTGTATCCTTGATTCATTTGTCTCTTTCTATACAGGACAAACCCGGGTTGTCATTGCTCACCCACCAGCGATGCTAATAATGTAAATGTTTATTGGTATGGCTGAATGAATGGAACAACATTTACAATTGAAAGATGAAATTGATATAGTTCATATTGCCCCAAAAAAAAACCGTTGGTCGGTCAACCAACGGCAACTGTAGATCCATTACCAAAAATTTTTCTACTGCTTTAATTGTTATAAAGCTTTCCCTGGCTATTGCGGCGTTGTCTCATCATTTTCACCGTCGACTTGAAGCATAAAAGTCTTCGTTGCATTGTTTTCTTTTATGTTAAGTTCGAAAACTTTGCTTTTCCCGTCTACCGTCTTGAGCGTAAGTTGGGCTGTTTGCGGAGCTAAATTGGCTTCAGTTTTTTGATCAGGAACATTTCTGAACTCCTGGTGATCCTGGGAATTTTTCTTTAGCGCTGACATTTCTTTTTTGTCAACCTTACAAGAGATCATTAACAAGATGGCGGTTAAAAGAGGCAGCGGCATCCACTTTCTAAAAGTGTTTCTGCCGGAAGTTTTTGTAATCATCATGATTCTTCTTTTTATGGGTGATTGAAAAAATGCGTGGGCGGGTGTAAAATAATTTCCAGCACTGTAAGATCGCAGCAACATGGATGAAAAAGAGGAAAGGTCGCCTTGCTCAATACATTCCTCGTCTGCCAGGAATTCATGCACGATATTTAATTCGCGGTGCAACAACCAATAAAAGGGATTCATCCAAAACAAGCACACCATTATTTGTGCGCCTACTTTATCTATGGAGTGATGCTGGCAAATGTGCGCCATTTCGTGCCGGAATATTTTTTTCGCATCTTCATCTTCTAAGGAGATGTTCTTTCTCCAAAACAAATTATTGAAAAATGAAAAAGGTGCCTGTTGTAAATCGGACTCGATAAAATGCACCTTTCCTATTTGTTTAATGGGATGCTTTTTTTTCATTTTATAGATCCACGCAATTTTTGAAAATAAAATAGATAATAAAATGAAACTTATTGAAAAACAAATGGTGGCGACGATATTGGTTGTACTACCCTGCACCGGTGGTTGATTGATAATTTCGGGATGAATGATGGAAGTAAAAGAAGGCAAAGCAAAATGGTTATCACCGGGGATGTTAAATGAAAATGTAACCAGGGGCAGTACCAGGCTTGCAACAAGCGTGAGCAATAAATAATAACGATTGAACGTATTGATTTTACGATTGCGCAGAGATAGATAATAGTAGGTCATCATAATGCCGCTAACCAATAATGACTTTAGTAAATAGGGAAGCAAATTTTCCATAACTACTTTTTCTTTACATTTTTTAATAAGGTTTCAAGGTCCTTGGCTGAAATTTTCTTTTCGTCCAAAAGAAAAGAAACAACATTGGCAAATGATCCCTCGAAATATCCTTTTGCAACACTTGTTAGCGTAGCTTTTGTATAATCGTCCTTTGATACTGCAGGTAAATAATGGTTCACTCTTCCTTCCGCCTGGATTTCAATAAAGCCTTTGCCATGTAAGGTTTTTAGAATGGTAGCTACCGTGTTCTTATGTGGTTGCGGCTTGGGCATTGCTGCAACAATTTCCATAAGCAGCCCACCGTTTATTTTCCAAACTGCTTTCATTACTTGTTCTTCAGCTCTTGCCAATGGTTTCATTAAACTATGTTTATAGTTCAAAGCTAAACTATATTTATAGTTTCATAAAATATTTTTTTTAAACGATCATCATTTTTAACCTTCTGTAAATTTTTTAGCACAATCGAAAGATGAATTTGAAATACTTATCTTACTTACTTTTCGTTTTGTGTTGATGGTCTCTTTGTATATTCATATGCGCAAACCATTTGTCAATGGACAGGGATAAAGAAACACTTGGAACGTGGAATAAACTCGCAACCCTATACGAGGAAAAGTTTATGCACTTAAACTTATATGACGAGACCTACGATTATTTTTGTACAACCCTCGCAAATAATAATCTACGAATATTGGAGATTGGTTGTGGCCCCGGTAACATAACCAAATACCTGTTATCCAAAAGACCAGACTTTGCAATTGATGGAATTGACTTTGCTGCAAACATGATCGAACTAGCAAGAAAGAATAACCCGGAAGCAAATTTTACCGTAATGGATACCCGGCAGATTGATACAATAACAACCAGGTTTGATGCAGTTATTAGTGGCTTTTGTTTACCGTATCTATCACAACCCGAAGCTTCAAAACTAATATTTGACTGTAAGAACATTTTAACTGAAGAAGGCATTCTCTATTTAAGTTTTGTTGCAGGCGATCCAAAAGAATCCGGTTATCAATTGAGTAGTACCGGTGACAGCGTTTATTTTCATTACCACAGTTTAACGCAACTGGAAATGGAACTATCAGCCAGCCATTTCGAACCGCTTAAAGTATTTCATATCAATTACCAACGAAGTGAAGGAAAAGCAGAAGTGCATACCATTCTTATCGCGAAAAAAAACGCCTAATACTGTAATCGGCTTAAGCAAATAAGTACCGCATTTTATCAAGATCTTTTTCAGTTCTTAATAACGGTTAGTCTGAAATTGCTTTAACCCCTATTGATGTCCGCGGGATGAATTAAAAAACAATAAAATTCTTAACTTAATATAATGACACCTACAACTAGTAACCCCAATCCAATTATCATCATTGATGATGATAATGATGATGTCGAACTGTTCCTGGAAGCTTTCAAGGAGTTAGGAATTGAAAATGAAATAATGGTATTTAATGACGGCTTTAAATTCTACGATTTCATTTCTACGACTAAGATGAATTCTTTCTTCATTTTTTGCGATATTAATATGAACCGCCTTAATGGTTTTGAACTTAAAAAGATGATTTTTGATAATGAAGAAATACGATTGAAGTGTATTCCCTTCCTGATGTTATCAACCAGTAATGCTTCTAAAAGTGTACTCGAAGCATACAGCCTTAATGTGCAGGGATATTTTATAAAACCGAACACGGTTAGTGGCATAAAAGATATGTTTAATACAGTCGTAAAATACTGGTCACTGTCGCAACGTCCTGCCTCAGCACAATAATTCATAGAGCTAT
>JAKFCI010000038.1:0-2267 GCA_036676725.1 Chitinophagaceae bacterium | reverse complement strand
TTTTCTTCTTTTGTTTTGCCTTTTAATGTATTGGCTGCAGGTACTAATAGTCCTTCGTGCTCAAGCGCAAAAACTTCTACTGGCCTGTTGATGTTTTTAAAGTTATAAATTCCGACAGAACGTGTTTTTATTTCCGGGTGGTTTTGCAATTCTTCATTGGCCCTGTCAGAGATCAGAACACAACCGGCAACGCCTAAGGATTCAATCCGCGAAGCAAGGTTTACACCTTCACCAAATATTGAATCATCGTTGTAGATAATATCGCCAATATGCAACCCCATACGTACATTGATCTTTGGAGATTGTAAATATTGTACTTGCATGGAAAGCGCACATTTTGCGGCATCAACAATACTGTTGAAAGTACTTAAAGTGCCATCTCCATAATATTGGATCACATGGCCGTTAAATTTTTCGTGATCTTTTTGAAGAATGTGGCGGTGACGATCTTTAATTTCCATAGCCATTTGCTCACTCTGTTCCAATACAGCAGAATACCCTTCGATATCTGTAAACAGAATAGCTGATAATTGCCGGCGCTGGTCCATAAAAAAAGATCACCCTAAAATTAGAAAGGTTTCAGGACTATTTCAATAAACCTTTAGGGCTCCGTTTATATTGCCATTTTATTCTTTATTGCGTTTTTAACGCACTTTTCAACTTATTAAATTCAAGGTTTTTTATTTTAAATCCACTGGCAGAAGCTATGCTAATATTAGAATACAATTGATTTGGGAAAAAAATAGCTGTCATGGTAGAAAGTCCACCATCTGCAAATAATTCTACAGAAGCATTATCTATAACAAGTTCCATATTCATACTATCTGTTAGCGCAAAGCGTGGCGCAGTAGCAATATCACCAAACCCTTTTTCAAAATCAATGTTCCCGGATTTACTTCGATCTATAAAATAATTGTTGGCCTCTTTGTCAAAACCGAGGATCAATTTTTCACCGAAGTCATTTGACAAGGTGATTTTGAAATTTTCAATTTTATCAGAATTGAATTTCAACCTTGTTGGACCTGTCATTTTTCCTGTTACTGCAGAAACATCATAGTTTGTTGCATCAATATTTTGAAGTGAGGTTTTCGATTCATTTAAAATATTCAATTCTTTGGCAGGTGTTGAAGTCAACATGAACTTTTCGCCAATTTTATTAATGCCAATATCCCTGGCAATTGTCATAGCGCTTCTCCATGGGTAAGTTGGAACAAGGTTGGCATATTGCCAGTTACCCATCCAACCAAGAAATAGTTTCCTGTCACCGACGTTTGACCAGGTAACTCCGGCATAATTATCCGGGCCATAATCAAGCCAGCGTGTATCTGTCTGGTAAGGCGTAAAAGTTTTTCCATCAAACTGGCCGATGAAATATTGTGTGGCTGAACCTTTATTAGGACCACCAGGGTTTATACTGACAAATAACACCCAAACCGTTTGTCCATTATAGGTAACAGGAAAAAGGTCAGGACATTCCCAAACGCCTCCATGTGCACCAACAGTTTCACCAAATTCGCTTTCTTTCGTCCAGGTTTTTAAATCTGGTGACGAATAAAATGAAATGCGATCCAAAGTAGCAAGCGCCATGATCCACTTTTGATCCTTTTCATTCCACATAACCTTCGGGTCACGAAAATCTTTTATTCCTGGATTTGGAAGAACAGGATTGTTTTCATACTTGGTAAATGTTTTTCCATCATCCAAACTATAGGCGATGCCTTGCGTTTGGTAATTATTTCTTCCTGCTTTTTCTCCGGCTGCATCATGATAAGTATAAATCGCCACTAAAGGAATTTTTCCGTCCTTACCAAAGCCAGAAGTATTGTTTTTATCAACAACTGCGCTTCCAGAAAAAATATAACCAAGGCTATCCGGGTACAGGGCTATGTTTTCTTCTTTCCAATGTACAAGATCCTTGCTGGTGGCATGTCCCCAGTGCATCGGACCCCAAACGGTACTATCGGGATAGTACTGAAAAAACAGGTGATAGATGCCATTATGAAAGACCATTCCGTTTGGATCGTTCATCCAATTAGCCTTTGGAGAAAAATGGATTTGCGGCCTATGTTTTTCGTTATTCATTTCTTGTTGTTCCACAACTTTCGTTAATGAGTTGCAGGAAATAAACAATAAGGGAAATAAGAAATATTTCATTTTAATATTGGTTCGTTTTCAATTGTTTTTCTTTTATCATTTCTAAAACTTCTGCCAGGTTGTATTGCGGGCACGCCCCGGTTTTAGTTGCAATAAATGCACCTAAACCATTA
>JAKFCI010000037.1:0-4303 GCA_036676725.1 Chitinophagaceae bacterium | reverse complement strand
CTTGCAGTGGAAGAATTAATTATTGCAATAAAAAGTGTGAAAAAAGAAAAAGCCTGGAAGGTGATTAATTTCCTCCAGGCTGAAAAAAAGATCCTTGTTCAAAAAAATGGGTTACTGCAATTATCAAACAAAAAAGAATTTAATAACTAAAACAAGCTTTTGCTTCGCCTTCTTCGCGTACTACCTAATCCTAAAACACCAAGCAAAGAACGTGTGATCATTGTTGCTGCAGTTCTTCCGGCACTTCTCACCATTGGGTTGTCCATCCAGCTTTTTTCCTGTGGTGCTCTTGAGGCTTTCTTTTCTTCTTTTGCAGCCGTTTCGTTTCTGGTTATTTCTTCTTCCTGTTGTTGTGCAGCGGCTATTTTTTGTTTTAATATTTCGTATGCACTCGGGTTGTCAATTACCTCGTTATACTTGGTTGCTATTTTTGAACTGCGAACAATGTTCGTTACTTCCGCATCGGTCAACACGTCCATGCGGCTGCGCGGTGGTGCCATCATGGTGTGTACAAGCGGTGTAGGAATTCCTTTTTCGTTCAGCATAGTTACCAAAGCTTCCCCAATACCTAATTGAGTTAATAATTCATCCGTGTCGTAATATTCTGTTTCGGGGTAATTTTCTGCTGCTTGTTTAATGGTTTTTCTATCTGCTGCTGTAAAAGCTCTTAATGCATGTTGCACTTTCATTCCTAATTGAGACAGTACACTTGATGGAACATCCATCGGGTTTTGCGTGCAAAAAAATACACCAATTCCTTTTGAGCGAATCAGTTTTACAACAGTTTCTATCTGTTGCAACAAAACTTCGGTGGCATCATTAAAAACAAGGTGCGCTTCATCAATAAATAACACCAGTTTTGGTTTATCCAGGTCGCCTTCTTCCGGGCTGGTTGCATATAGTTCGGCCAACAACTGCAACATAAATGTGGAAAAAAGTTTCGGGCGGTCCTGAAGTTCAGTAACCCGTAAAATCGATATGATTCCTTTGCCTTCATCGTTGATGCGCATCAGGTCATCTACATCAAAACTCAATTCACCAAAAAATGCATCAGCACCTTGTTGCTGTAGTTCTATAACCTTTCTTAAAATTGTTCCAGTAGATGTAGTAGATATCTTACCGTAGGTTTGTTCCAATTCCTTTTTGCCTTCGTTGCTTATATACTGCAACACTTTAATAAAATCTTTTAGATCAAGCAAGGGAAGGTTACTGTCATCGCAATATTTAAAGATCATTGCTACAACACCGCCCTGTGTATCATTTAGTCCTAATATCTTTGAAAGAAGCACAGGTCCAAACTCACTAACGGTTGCCCGCAACCGAACACCTGGTTTTTCGCTCAGGGTTAGTAATTCAACGGGTGCACCTTGCGGGGTATATTGAATGCCTAATTTTTGCACCCGTTCTGTAATTTTTTCGTTAGAGGTGCCCGGCATCGCAATCCCACTTAAATCGCCTTTAATATCCAATAATAAAACAGGTACACTTGCGTCGCTCAACGCTTCGCTAATTACCTGTAGTGTTTTTGTTTTTCCTGTTCCTGTTGCGCCGGCAATTAATCCGTGCCGGTTCATTGTCCTTAATGGCAGAAACACATCGGCCTCATCTGCTACTTCCCCGTCAAACATGGCCCGGCCAATCTTTATTGCTTCGCCTTTAAAACTGTAACCTTCCTTAATGGTTTGAATAAAATCTTCTTTTTTCGACATAATCATCAATTAACTAAAAAATGAATGTACAAAAAATCAGCTTTAGAAATTTTGGTTGTTGAACAGGACTTCGATTATTCAAAAAACCACTTTCCAAAATAGAGGTGCTTTTAGCCTAATTTTGCAACCACGATTTTCTAAAACTATATGAGTTATCAACTGAATAATAAGATCCGTATTGTTACAGCTGCTTCGCTTTTTGATGGGCACGATGCAGCAATAAATATCATGCGCCGCATTTTACAAAGTAAAGGCGCAGAAATAATTCACCTGGGACATAATCGCAGCGTTCTTGAAATTGTTGAATGTGCAATTGAAGAAGATGCGCAAGGCATTGCCATTACATCTTACCAGGGAGGGCACGTAGAGTTTTTCAAATACATGAAAGATCTGCTTGATGAAAATGGTTGCAGTCATATAAAAATATTCGGCGGTGGTGGGGGAACAATTCTGCCATCAGAAATCGAAGAATTACATAGCTATGGAATAAGCCGTATTTATTCTCCGGATGATGGACGTAAAATGGGATTGGAAGGAATGATAGAGGATGTGATCAAACAATGTGATTTTAGTTTGAATGGTGATGGTAGGTATGAAAGTGAAATGACACTAGGTGAATTAAAAGATGTTCGGCAAATAGCAAGAAAAATTACCAATGCAGAAAATGGTCAGCCGGTAAATTCGAATGCTGATATAAAAATTACTGAAACTAAAAATAAAACAATACCAATCCCGGTTCTTGGCATTACAGGAACTGGAGGTGCAGGAAAATCTTCAGTGACGGATGAAATTGTTCGTCGTTATTTAAATTTTTTTAAAGACAAAACGGTTGCTGTAATGTCTGTTGATCCCTCCAAGAAAAAATCAGGAGGTGCTTTATTGGGCGATCGCATCCGCATGAATTCTATTTCTAACCCAAGGGCTTACATGCGTTCGCTTGCTACCAGAGATAGTGAAATTGCATTAAGTGCCCATGTGCAGGATGCCATTGATGTTTGCCGGGCTGCCGCTTTTGATTTTATAATTTTAGAAAGTGCCGGTGTGGGACAAAGTGATGCTTCTATTTTAGATTATTGTGATGTCAGTTTATACGTGATGACGCCTGAATATGGTGCTGCATCACAGTTAGAGAAGATCAATATGTTGGATTATGCCGACGTAGTTGCCATTAATAAATTTGATAAAGCAGGCGCATTAGATGCCCTTGCTGATGTTCGAAAACAATACAAAAGAAACCATCAATTATGGACAGCCAAGGATGAAGAACTACCGATTATAGGCACCATTGCTGCGCAGTTTAATGATGCAGGCGTAAACGAATTATTTGAAAAAATTGTTGGCGCCATAGAAAAGAAAACAAACATCAAATTTGGTAACCTGGAATTACATGCACATACTGTAGATACCACAAGCAAGTCGCAGGTAATTCCACCAAAACGGGTTCGTTATCTATCTGAGATTTGTGAAAATAACCGCCACTATGATGCTTGGGTAAATGAGCAATGTACAATTGCAACGAAATTATACCAGGTTACAGGAATCATTGGCGAAAAAGAAATCAGCGCAATAAATGAATTGCAAGCGCTTAAAACAAGGTTTGAGAAAAGCCTGGATCCTGAATGTAAAAAACTTATTGAATCCTGGCCGGCTGTAGTAAAAAAATATGAAGCTGATTTTTTCGAATACCAGGTTCGTGATAAAATCATCAAGCAACCCCTGACTACAAAATCATTAAGCGGCAGCAGAATACCAAAAGTTGTTTTACCTAAATACAAAGATTGGGGTGACATTTTACGCTGGCAGTTACAGGAAAATTTGCCTGGCGAATTTCCTTACACGGCTGGTGTTTTTGAATTAAAAAGACAAGGTGAAGACCCTACTAGGATGTTTGCCGGAGAAGGCGGACCGGAACGTACCAATCGCCGTTTTCATTATGTTTCTGTGGAGCAACCTGCAAAACGTTTGTCTACAGCTTTCGATAGTGTTACACTTTATGGAGAAGATCCTGCGTACCGGCCGGATATCTATGGCAAGATTGGCAATTCTGGTGTATCTATTGCGACGGTCGATGATGCAAAAAAATTATACAGTGGCTTTGATCTTTGCGATCCGAAGACTTCTGTGAGTATGACCATTAATGGCCCGGCGCCAATGTTGCTGGCTTTTTTTATGAATGCCGCCATTGATCAGCAATGCGAAAAATATATTATTGAGAATAGCTTAAAACAGGAAATTAACGACCTGATTAAATCAAAATATAATTTAGAAGAATTACCTGCGTACATGGGGCGCAATGGAAAAATTTTACCGCGTGACGGTGAATTGATTGGCACTTTGCCCCATGGTAATAATGGTTTAGGTCTACGCTTGTTGGGGCTTTCAGGTTCAGATGTATTGCCGGCAGATGTTTATGAAAAAATTAAAATAGAAGCGCTATCACAGGTTCGCGGTACAGTGCAAGCAGATATTTTAAAAGAAGACCAGGCACAAAACACATGCATTTTTTCTACAGAATTTGCTTTAAAATTAATGGGCGATGTGCAGGAATATTTTATTGAAAATAAAGTCCGCAATTTTTATTCCGTTTCAATTTC
>JAKFCI010000036.1:0-5765 GCA_036676725.1 Chitinophagaceae bacterium | reverse complement strand
CCTCAATCAAATTTTAAATTATGTTGCTCCTTCTTTTAACTCCGGAACACAAACGGTAGCAGATGGTACCGACCATATTGACCCGGCTTCATTGCGAGGTTTAGGCCCAGACCAGGTATTGATATTGATAAATGGTAAGAGGCGGTACAATACAGCTTTAGTTAACTTGAACGGAACTTTTGGAAGAGGCGCAATTGGTACAGACATGAATGCCATTCCAGTTTCTGCAATTGACCGAGTAGAAATTTTACGTGACGGTGCATCTGCACAATATGGTAGTGATGCTATTGCAGGAGTCATAAATATCATTTTAAAAAATAGTGTCAATACAGTCACCGCATCGGTTACAGCAGGAGCCCACGTGACAAAGTTTTTAGGCAATTCTGTTACTGACGGCGAAACTGTGCAAACTGCCTTAAACTTTGGCATCCCAATGGGCGAAAGAGGAGGGTATATTAATTTCTCCGGCTCATACGATTACAGGAATTATACAAATCGTGCAGGAGACAGGACCGGTGTCATTTATAACAGGTATAACGGACGCAATCCCGCAGGTGCAATACAGGTTATAGATCGTTCTGATTCTTTTATGACGGCCAATAATGTAAATCGTGGGGATTTTAAGCAACGTGTAGGCCAGTCCTTATTAAGAAGCGGACAGTTTATGGCCAATGCTGCTTTCCCAATGGATGATGATGGAACAGAATTTTATGTTTTTGGTGGTCTTGGTTTTAGAAACGGGCAAGCTGCGGGCAATCGCCGCTTACCGCATATTGCAAATAATGTAATTGAAATTTATCCTTTAGGATTTTTGCCGGAGATTCATTCAGATATTTATGACCGCTCACTTGCTGCAGGCATAAAAGGTAATGTAAAAGGTTGGAATGTTGATTTTAGTAATACTTATGGTCAAAACCAATTTATCTTTAGAGTAGAAAATTCTTTGAACGCTTCGCTTGAAAAATCATCACCAACACGCTTTAATTCCGGGGGTCCTATTTTTACGCAGAACACTACCAACCTGGATTTTTCACGCCAGTTTGCCGGGTTAAGTGGAATTAATTTTGCATTTGGTGCCGAACACAGGTTTGAGCGTTACCAGTTAATTGCCGGCGAAGAAGCTTCGTATACCGATTATGGTAAAGCAAGGCTGATCGGGGTTGATGGCAACGGCAATCCTTTGTATGTTCCCGATCCGCAAGGTTCTGTAAGTACACGTTTTGGTGGTGCTGACAGTTCGGCAAGAGGTGATGGTGCACAGGTTTTTCCTGGTTACAGGCCAGAAAATGCCGTGAATGCAACACGAAGTGCCATTGCAGGTTACGCAGACCTTGAACTTAATTTGTCTCCGGCATTTTTAATAAATGCTGCTGCACGCTTTGAAGATTATAACGATTTTGGATCCACGCTGAATGGTAAGCTGGCCATGCGTTATAAATTCGGAGAGCATATTGCCATCAGGGCTTCGGCAAGTACAGGTTTTAGGGCACCTTCTTTACACCAGCGTTATTTGTCTGTTACATCTACTTTATTTGTTGCAGGCGTTCCATTCGAAGTGGGCACTTTTACAAATGATAGTCGCCCGGCGGAACTATTAGGCATTCCTAAATTAGGACCAGAAAATTCAAATAATATTAGTGCAGGATTTACTGGTAACCTGGGTAAGTTTAAAGTTACTTTGGATGGTTATTATATTAAGATCAATGATCGGATCGTGATCACTGACCTTTTCCAGGGCAGCAATGCAGCAAATGCTTCACCTGAAGACAAAGAGATTTTTCGCTTATTAGCGCTGGCGAATGCAAACAGGGCTTCGTTTTTTGCAAATGCCATCAATACAGAAACCAAAGGCTTAGACCTCGTGGTTTCTTTTGCGCAAAAGTTGGGTGCGGGTAATTTTAGAGCAGATCTTACCGGGACATTATCAAAAACGGAACAAGTGGGTGCAATAAAGGCTTCGCCCAAATTAGCAGGCAAAGAATCTATTTATTTCAGTGAATCAAGCCGTATTTTTTTAGAAAAATCTGTTCCACGTCAAAAGGCAGGACTGATCTTAACGTATGGGATTAATAAATTTAATTTCTTCCTGCGTAATGTTTATTTTGGTGAAGTAACCGAAGCAACGAATCTTCCTGCTACGCAACAAGTGTACGATGCAAAGGTGATCACAGATCTTTCTGTAGGCTATAAGTTTTCAAAAAGTTTACGCCTTACGGTGGGTGCAAATAATTTGTTAGATGTGTATCCTGATGAAACGATAGATGTGGGTACCAGGTCTTCAAACCAATTTATATATTCCCGCAGGGCAACCCAATTTGGTTATAATGGAAGATATATCTTTGGAAGACTTGAACTTACTTTATAAATATTTTTAAATAATTGTCTCGTATAGAATAGTTAACCTAAACCTTTCCACAGACAATACCTCCCGCTTCGGCGGGAGTTTTTTTTAAATGTTGTAGTAACACTTTCTTAAATTGCTTTATTAAAACAGAATTATGTTTCGTAAGCTTTCCTGCTTTTGCTTTTTTATTCTTGTCTCTATCCAGTTTTTATCAGCGCAATTACAATCCCCTGAACAATTTTTAGGATATAAAATTGGTACACGCTATACGCCTCACTGGCGCATTGTTGAATACTACAAACATGTTGCTGCTTCAATGCCTTCTATGATGAAATTGCAGCAATACGGGCAAACGAACGAAGGCCGCCCACTTTTGCTTGCCTTCGTTTCAGCCTCAAATAACATTACCAACCTGGAAGCAATTCGATCCAACAACATGTCATTAGCGCATATGGGCAGCAGTGCAGGCTCTTTAGCTAATGCACCTGCAATTGTTTGGTTAAGTTATAATGTACACGGTAATGAAACATCTTCTTCGGAGGTTGCCTTACTCACATTGTATTCTTTGGTTGACCCTGCAAACCAGCAGACAAAACCATGGTTGCAAAATACTGTTGTTATTATAGATCCTTGTTTAAACCCGGATGGGCGTGACCGTTATGTAAACTGGTTTAATTCTGTAGCAGGAAAAAATTATAATCCTTCGTTAGATGCCCGTGAACACCGCGAGCCTTGGCCTGGCGGAAGAATTAATCATTACAATTTTGATTTGAACAGGGACTGGGCCTGGCAGTCTCAAGTGGAGACCCAGCAACGCATGAAATTTTATAATCAATGGCTGCCGCAAGTGCATGTTGATTTCCACGAACAAGGTGTAAACAATCCCTATTATTTTGCGCCGGCTGCACAACCTTACCACGAAGTGATCACCGACTGGCAAAGAAATTTTCAAAATACCATTGGTAGAAATCATGCACGTTATTTTGATGAAAAAGGCTGGTTATATTTTACCAGGGAAGTTTTCGATCTTCTGTATCCCTCTTACGGTGATACCTACCCGATCTATAATGCATCAATAGGCATGACCTATGAACAGGGCGGTGGTCCGGCTGGTGGTGCAGCGGTGCTAACTGAAGAAGGTGATACGTTGACACTACTGGATCGTGTAAACCACCATTTCACTACCTCTTTAAGTACTTTGGAAGTGGCTTCGCAAAATGCACAAAAACTCGTTAGCGAATTTGCAAACTTTTATAACAATGCAGTTAAGAACGGCGTTGGCGAATACAAATCGTTTGTAATAAAAAGAAATGAAAATGATCATCAAAAATCAGATGCTTTATTAGCGCTTCTTACAAAAAATGAAATACGTTTTAGTACCGGCAAAGCGGGTAGTTACCGCGGGTTAAATTATCATACGGGTAAAGAAGAAGCATTTTCATTAACAAGCAATGATATTGTTGTACCCGGTGCACAGCCAAAAGGTGTATTGGCTAAAGTATTATTTGAACCGAATACTGTTGTTGTCGATTCCAATACTTATGACATTACAGCCTGGGCTTTGCCTTACGCTTATGGCGTAAATGCCTATGCAACAAAAACAGCCATTCCTTTAGGCGCCGCATTTAGTTCATCTTTCCAGGAAAATGCAGCGGCATCGGCTAACCCTTACGGTTATGTAATTCCCTGGACAGGTTTACAAAGTGTAAAGTTGGTTTCGCAACTATTACAAAAAGGAATTAAACTAAGGTATAACGAGCAACCTTTTGAAACAGGTGGTAAAAAGTTTGATCGCGGCGCCATCATCATACTAAAAACAAGCAATCATTATTACGCTGATATTTGGAATGTTGTAAGAAAATTAGCGAATGAATATAAAGTAACATTAACCCCGGTAACAAGTGGTTTTGTAGATAAAGGTGCAGATTTTGGAAGTTCAAAAGTCCATCCCATGAAGGCAAGGCGCATAGCCCTTTTAACAGGCGATGGAATTAGTCCGAATGCGGCGGGTGAAGTATGGCACTTTTTTGAACAACAAATAGATTACCCGGTTACGCTTATTAATGTTGCGGATTTCGGTCGTATAAAATGGAGCGATTATGACCTTGTGATCATGCCAAATGGCAATTATCGCTTTTTAACTGATAAAACGTTAGCAGATCAATTTAAAAACTGGATCAGCGCCGGCGGAAATGTAATTGCCATTGAAAATGCAGTTTCCCAATTGGCAAAACAAGAGTGGGCTATTAAATCTAAAAAAACGGATGACAGCAGCGATTCCAAAACTGCTTATGAAGCATTAAGGAAATTTGAAAACCGTGAAAGAGATTTTATTCCCACCATTACTCCGGGTTCCATTTTTAAAGTTGAATTAGATAATACGCACCCACTTGGTTTTGGGTTTCCAAATTATTATTACACGCTTAAACAGGATGATGCCATTTATGAATTTATTAAAGAAGGCGGCTGGAATGTTGGTGTGTTGAAAAAGAACAAGCAAATTGCTGGCTTTGTTGGTTCCAAGTTGGTTGGTAAACTTCAGGATGGATTGTTGTTCGGCACGCAGGATATTGACAATGGAAGTATTACTTACCTTGCTGATGATGTTTTATTTCGAAGCTTTTGGGAAAACGGGAAACTGATGTTCAGCAACGCAGTTTTTTTAGTAGGTCAATAAAATTTATAATATTGTGATAAAGGGTGAGGTTTATCTTCACCCTTTTACTTTATTTGAGTATTGCTACAGTTTTAAATGTTTATTCCGCATGAAGAAGTTTAATTTCTTTTGTTTATTAACGCTGTTTTGTGCAAACCTTTCATTTGCACAGGCGCCTGCTACTTCCGCAGATATTTACCTGGGTTTGCGCAAATTAAATGTGTTAGGTAGTGTTCTATATATTGCTGCACACCCCGATGATGAAAATACAAGGTTGCTTACATGGCTATCGAAAGACAGGTTGTACAGAACAAGTTATTTGTCTGTTACCAGGGGCGATGGCGGACAAAATTTAGTGGGTGATGAACAAGGCATTGAGTTGGGTTTAATAAGAACGCAGGAGCTGCTGGCTGCAAGAAGAATAGATGGTGCAGAACAATATTTTACCCGTGCCTATGATTTTGGTTATTCAAAAACACCTGAAGAAACCTTTAAAAAGTGGGATAAAGAAAAGGTTTTATCCGATGTGGTTTGGGTCATTCGTCAAACGCAACCCGATGTGATCATTACCCGTTTCCCAACAACTGGAGAAGGCGGGCACGGTCACCACACGGCTTCTGCTATTTTGGCAAACGAAGCTTTTGTTGCAGCAGCCGATGCAAAACGTTTTCCCGAACAATTAAAATATGTGCAACCATGGCAGGCAAAAAGAATACTTTGGAACACATTTAATTTTGGTGGAAATAATACAACAAGAGAAGACAA
>JAKFCI010000035.1:0-6553 GCA_036676725.1 Chitinophagaceae bacterium | reverse complement strand
TGGCCCAATGTAATGCTGTGGCGGAACCGCCCGTCAGTGGAAGCTTGCGACCGACGAGGCTTTGCACGGTATCGCCCGCTGCCTCGCATCCAACTGCATCAATACATACATCTGCACCGAACCAACCGGTTGTTCGTTTTATGAACACTACAGGATCGTCCATTTCTTTAAAGTTGTACGCTTCGCAATACGCATACGTCTTTGCGAATTCCAGCCGGTAGTCGATATGATCTATGATGATAACACGTCCTGCGCCGAAGAGCCAGGCACACCGGGCAGCCATGATACCTACAGGACCTGCGCCGAAAACAACTACTGTATCTCCTTTTTTGATACCCCCCATTTCAGCCGCCTGGTAACCTGTTGGAACAACATCTGTCAATAACACTGCGTCATCCAGGTCCATACCCTCTGGTATGATGGTGGGACCTACATCGGCGTAAGGTACACGTACATACTCTGCTTGTCCGCCGTCGTAACCGCCAGCAGTATGAGAATAACCAAAGATGCCGCCTACTGCACTTGCCTGGGAGTTTGATTCGTGGCAATTGCCAAACAAATCTTGTTTACAAAAGGGGCAAGCTCCGCATGCGATATTAAAGGGCACCATTACATGATCGCCGACTTTTAATTTCTGAACACCTGATCCTATTTCTTCCACAATACCCGTGAACTCATGTCCAAAGGTCATTCCAACACGTGTATCCGGAACAAGTCCATGATACAGATGCAAGTCAGAACCACAGATACAACTACGAGTTACACGAACGATAGCATCGCCCGGGTGGAGTATTTCAGGCATAGGCTTGTTACGGTCTGCACGGATTCGGTATGGGCCTCGAAAATTCATTGCTAACATAGTGCGTCCTTTTAATAATTTTAAAATTGTTTGTCTAATTCCTGATCATTGCTTTTATCCGCGGAAACCATTTTGTTGATTTATGGATTTGGGATTAAAACCTGGCAGACAATGGCCTAAATAAGCATGCCTCAATTAAAAGGAGGTACTAATGATGTCTGATGTTTTATAGATTATATGTTTATAAAATAAAATGTCCGACTTAAAAATTAGAAAAACTACATGCGTTAAAGCTCCTTGCTAAACAATTAAACGATATTGTTATGCAGCATTTTTGTAGAGAAAACGGTACAAGTAATAATTTGAAAATAAAGTGTACGTAGGAGCTGCAGAATCTTCAAGCGTTGATGGTGCTGCTGCAATAAGGTATTAAAACATAATTGTAATAAAAAAGAGCTTGTTTTTAAAGCTCTTTTTTTCTTTAATTTTTGATTGTGAATTATGAATAAGGAGGACCTGTTTCAATGTCCTTATCCACGTTCCTGTTCGGATGAAGTACCCTGATGTTATCATTCACATTATCCCTGTCATCAGTGTATTTTTCAGTATTTTGGTCATCTACATTCTGATCTGCAGGCATATTGTTTGGCACTCCAGTTCTTTCATCTTGATCAGGGCCCGAAGGCCTTTCTTTTTTCGCTTTGCCCATAATTTTTATTTTAGAAAAAACCACAAGGCACATGCCAAGCCCCACATCCTGACTAACTATTTAGGCACATGTACTACTAATTTCTTTATAGTTAAAACTGCTACAGTGTATATTTAAGAACAATATTGCACTATGGCTACCGCAGAAAATAATTCGCTCTATAAAACATTGATCAAAGCCATTTCTTTTGCTGCCGGTTTGGTAGTGTTGCTATGGTTATTATTTAAAGCGTCAGGTGCCGTACTGTTGTTACTTTTTGCACTCATTTTAGCCATCGTGGTAAATGCACCCGTTGCAAAATTAGAAGGCAAGGGAATGAAAAGATTTTGGGCTTGCCTGATCGTGTTTAGCAGTATTTTATTGGTGATGGCATTATTAAGCTGGCTTATTATTCCAAAGATCAGCGACCAGGTTACTACATTGATCGACAACCTGCCTAACTATGCAGACCGATTATCCAACAATGTGGCTACGTGGTTTAAAAAATATCCCGAGATCAGTAAAGACATTCAAAAGCAAGGCATCACACTTTCGCAAATCGCACCATCCGTGCCCAAAACTTTGATGCGCCTTGGCAACTATTCGCTTTCTATATTAAGTCTTGTATTGATCACCATTTTGTTTATCAGCATGATCGTTTATGCAGTTACCAATCCACGTCCGCTTTTGCAATTATATTTTTCTTTCTTCTCAGTTAAAAAACAAAAAGAAGCCACGAAGGCTTTGCAAGAAGCATCAGTGATGATCGTGGGCTGGATGAAAGCAAATATTATTGGTGGGGCCATACGAGCCACACTCATTACTATTTTCCTCAGCATTATGGATGTACCCGGGGCGTTTGTATGGGGTGCACTGGCTTTTTTTTCTGAATTAATACCACGATTAGGATTTTATATTATGACCATTCCTCCTATTCTTGTAGCGCTTTCTATTAGTGCAACTACAGCATTATGGGTTACTATTTTCATGCTGGTGCTTGATGAGATTATGGCTGATTTCGTTTTCCCAATGATCCGTTCCAATACAATGAACATACATCCTGTTTCGATCATTTTTATAGTACTGGCAATGACGGCCGCATTTGGTTTACTCGGCGCTTTTTTAGCAACGCCATTAACCGCCATTATTAAAGCCTTTTATGAAACTTTTTTTACAGACCGCTTTAAAGAAAGTGAACAAATGGAATTACAAGTTGACGCAGTATTATACAAACCCGAAGACTTAGACAAGATCCACGAAGTAAGAAAAGCAGCAAAGAAAAAAACATAGCTACAAAATGTCTGTGCGATTTAAAACCTAATTAGCTTTTTCAGGCGAGTCAATATTAAATAGGTTGTTTTCTTCTTTTTTACGGAAACCTAAATTGTAGCGAAGATTTAAACCAAAACGCCGCGTATCGCTTTGGCGAAAACCATAAGCATCAACAGTACCTTGTTGCAGAACAAAGTCATTTTTATTTGTAAAAAAAAGATCGGTGGCACTTAACGTTAGCGTCAATTTTTTCTTCAACAATTGTTGTGTGATGCTTGTGTTTAGGGCGCCAAATGTAGAAAGCTCGTAGAACTGTTGTATACCATTAAAACGAACAAAACCATTGAGCGTAATGTTGGTCAAAGGTGTTAACCTGAATGTTTGATAGGTAAAAAAGGACCAGCTGCCTCTTTTGTAGGAAAGCGGTTTGCCTTCGTAAACACCCTGGTAAAAATTATGATTGTACTGCGTACCCGCAACAAAAAAATAACGTTTGCCGGGGGGTAAAGCACCAAGTGCACGGAAATAAGTTTCTTTTGTTTTACCTAAGTTATCGTAAGTGCGGTAAGCCACTTTATTGCTACTGTCTGCCTGGTAGATAACATTTGTGAAAATGTCTTTGGTTTCGTTAACACCTATGGCAAAAACCGGGCGCTCTTCAAACGAAACATTGGCTTCATAGTTTTGCGTAAACTGCGGACGCAAAGAAGGATTGCCAGTTTCAAAAAGATAAGGATCAACCCGCCGCTCCGCAGGATTTAAATATTCGTATGCCGGACGATTGATGGTTCTCCTGTAAACCAGGTAAGCCCGCAGATCGTAACCTGCAATTTTAAAAAGATTACGGCTTAAATAAACGTAAGGAAAGAGATCCGTTCTTTTTAAAGTAAACGAAGTATCATCCGGTGCAATCTGCACCCCTTGCATGTTAGTATTCTCTAATCTTGTTCCGGCTTTTAAAATAAAACTTCCCAAACCTTTGGACGCCTGTAGATAAGCGGCGTTAATATTTTCATTGTATTCGTAAGCTGCTTCTTTGTTATAAACAGTGGTATTTTTAAACCACACATTTGTTGATTTCAAACCTGTTTCTAGTGTTAGTTTCCTGTTGAATTTTTTTACAAGATTTGTTTGTGCAGAAAAAAAATGTAAAGTGTTTTCAATGTTGCCACGGCTTGTATTAGCCCCAGTTATAGGTGCATAAAAAATGGAATTAAATGTTTGCTTTGTGTTGTTTGGAGCATAGTTAAAAGAAAGATCAGTTGACCATTCTGATCCAAGGCTGTCCCATTTAAATTTTGCAGAAATACTTTGAGAAAGGTTCCTGTTTCGACCTTTATTATCAACAGCAACATTATTACTTTCCACTACATTTCCTGTGCTCACCTGTTTGATCTGGGAAAGGTTTGTACTGTTGTTATTTGAATGATTGATATTAATGCGTCCATCATAATTAAGGTTCCAGCGCTTATTCACTTCCCAATTAATACCGTAGCCAATAAAATAACTGTTTACCGGGTAAAATGTTTTTGATTGCTGGCTTAATAAAGAATCAATTGCAAATGCACGATTACTGTTTAATAATTCACGGTTATTGCGTTGGCTCCATTGCAGGTTTAAATACGTACCAACCTTGCCATTGCTGTTGTTTAAATTAATGCCCGCAAAACGGTTGCCCACACCACCCTGGTTAAAACCTGCGTTAACGCTACCTGTCAATCCAATTCGTACACCTTTTTTCAGAACCACATTTACAATTCCACCTCCTCCAGATGCATCATATTTGGCAGAAGGTGTTCTCAAAATTTCTATCGAAGCGATAGAATTCGGTGGCAAGCTTTTTAGCATGGTAGCTACATCAGCCGTACTCATTTTTTGTTCGCGACCATTTATATGAACCATGGCAGGCGTCATACTATTGAGGTAAATATTTCCATCCTGGTCTACAAAAAGCCCCGGAATCTTTTCCATCATTTCGTAAGCGTTTGTGGATGATGCTGCAAGATTTTCCGGGTCAACGATGGTCTTATCATCTTCCTGGCGCATAATTGGCCGCCTGGAATTAACCACCACGTTACTAAGCGAAGTATTATTGGTTTCGACAACAATGGTATAAACAGGATTATCACCTTTTACAGTAATAGCCTGTACCACTGGCACAAATTCTACTACAGATATAATTACTTTGTAAGGACGGCCAACGATCAATGAAAAATACGCTAAACCTGTACTATCGGTGAGTCTTTCAATTTTATTTACAGTGTCAGGAACAGAGATGACTGAGACTGTTGCAAAAGGCAATCCTTCACTTTTATTATTTACCACCTTAAATGAAACCCTGGTTTGTTGCGCTAAAATTGAAGAAGTAATAAAAGCAAAAAAAAATAGCAGTACCAGCTTTTGTCGCATAAGTACATAAAAATAAAATAGGTATTGTTAAGCCTTTGTTTATTCATCTCGGTACCTTAATCTTTATTATTAAAAAATATCCTCGTTGAAGGTTAACGCTAACTCATTACATTTATATTCTACAATTATGCAAAAATGGGTTTACATAAATAATGATTTTGTTTTAGAAGAAGCCGCTCATATACCAATTACTGACCTGGCGGTGCAACGCGGTTATGGCATTTTCGATTACCTGAAAACCATCAACAATAAACCGATATTTATCGAGGACCATTTAAACCGCTTTTATTTTTCAGCGGAACAAATGCATCTACAACCACCGTTAAATAAAGAAGAAATTAAAAATGTTATAACCGGGTTGATCGAAAGAAATAACATGGGCAATTCAGGCATTCGTTTAACTCTTACCGGTGGTAATGCGCCTGATGGTTATACCGTAACCTCACCTGCATTGATCATTTCCCAACAAATATTGCATTTACCCAGCGAAGAACTTTTTAATAAAGGTGTAAAACTAATTTCCATTGAATACCAGCGCCAGCTGGCACAGGTAAAAACAATTGATTACCTGATGGCGATCTGGATGCAGCCGCTGCTAAAAGAAAAAGGATTTGATGATGTTTTGTATTACAACAAGGAAAGTATTACTGAGTGTCCGAGGGCAAACTTTTTTATGATCACAAAAGATGATGAACTGGTAACTCCGGCAAGTAATATTTTAAAAGGAATCACCCGAAAAAAAATATTTGAATTTGCACCCAAAGCAAACATTAAAGTAACAGAAAGAGCCATTAGACTTGATGAATTAAAGGAGGCAAAAGCAGCTTTTATTTGCAGTACTACAAAAGCTATTTTGCCAGTAACGCAACTAGATGAAATTATTTTTGATGTGAAAAATAACCAAAGAATTTTACGGCAACTTTTAGACTTGTTGAACCAAAGTATGGCAGCATCAGCACATTAAGGTATTTGTTGAAGCTTATGTTCATCAACTAAACGCATACGGTATGCATTCATTGCGGTTGTACCCAGCTTCTTTAATAAATTATAATTTACCACAAAGCCTACTACTGCTCCAATGCCGGGTATTAATTGCGCCATTTTTGCCAGGTCTATGTAATCGCGGTACTCCTGTTGAAAATCACGCCAATTAAATTCATTGATGTCATCGGGTAATTTCTGTTTTTTTTCATTCCAGTTTTCCATTTTCGCATACACATCCCTGCGATGCTGGTGACTACTAAAAGCCAGTTCAAAAATGTGCAGAATATATACCCGCTCTTTATAATCTTTTATATTAAAACCATACAATGATGCAATATCAAAAAGCATTTTTATTTTAATGCCCATTAAAATAGGAATTTCTGCCAAGCCTAATAAAAAAC
>JAKFCI010000034.1:0-3722 GCA_036676725.1 Chitinophagaceae bacterium | reverse complement strand
TGTTCCTGGTAACTTATGTTAGGCGAAACAATAAAGGCGCCCATTGGCGGAAGCGAAAGTGTAATTGGTACCTGGTGGTTAGCGCCTAATTGTAAAGTATCTAACAGTTTTGAAAATGTAACTGCCGAATCATAAAAAGAAATTTGGTTGCGGAAAGAGCCCGAATAACCAACGCCAATTTTTTCAAACCATTTTTCAGAGCCAACTCTTTCTTTTCTTTTAAATGGATTGATTGATGTTACTGTAAATCCAGCATCAGGTAATCGAAGATTAATTAACCGGGTTGCATTGTTTTGATCGTGGTTAGCACTAACTGTAAGGTTATATGGTTTGCCTGGCCACGTTTTAGAATAACTGATAGATGAATTTAATTGGTTTTGAAAATTCAATCTTGGGTCGTTTGGTATAGCACGATTGTATTGAGAAGATCCAGCATTAACATTGGCAGAAAATGTTCTTCCAGGCCTTGCCTTAGGGTCCTGTGCGTGGTTCCAGGAGATATTAAATGCCTGCGTTTTACTGTAGTCCGGATCGCCTTTGAAATTTATTTTAGAATTGATCAAACCTAAATTTAAAGCTCCATTGTATTTATAACGTCGGCGATAAGTGGGAGAAAAATTTATACTCCAACCACCATAGGAATATAAATTACCACGAATGGTCGCATCAAAATTATCGTTCAAAACCTGGTAGTAACCTAATCCTTCTAAACCCAATCCAAATTGTTCGTTAACTGTAAACGATGGTTGTAACAAACCTGAATGCCTTCCTTTTGATAATGGGAATAAACCAAATGGTAGTCCAATTGGCTTTGGAAGCGGTACGCCTTCAAATTCCAATTGAACAAATCCTGTAACAGCCACTTTGTTATTTACAACCTTCATTCGCTTTGCAAAAAAGTCAAAGTGTGGTTCATCTAAATTGCAGGTAGTAAATTTTCCTTGCTTGATAAATAAAGTGTTGCTATTTATTTTTTTTATGGTTTCACCTTGCACAAAAAGATCCTGTTGCTGCGTGAATGTATTTTTTGTAAAACCTTTTTGTGTTTTAAAATTGAAAGATATTTCGTCACTTTCAAATTTATTTTCACCTTGTTCAAAACGAGCACGGGTTACAACATAACCGGTACTGTCCTTTTCATTAAAAGCGGTTACAATATTCGATGCCTGGTCTAATTCAACCTTTGGTGCTGTAAGCGTTACATCCTGGTAAATTGTTTTTGTTTTACCATACATGATAATTTTTTTCTCCGGCACTAAAACTACCACGCTATCTTCAGCTTCATAATTAACAGGTGCATCTAATGTGTCTTTCGAATAGCGTAAAGAAAAAGTATCATTTCTTGGTCGCAGCGAATCTGTCGGCAGACGAGTGGTATCACTATTCGGTGAAACAGAATTAATATTATTTGCCGGTATTTGTGGAGCAATGTTTGGCGTAACTGGTTGTTGCCGCACCGGGTTTACATTTCCTGGTCGTAATAATTTTTTTTTGGGAACTGTATCATTTACAATTTGCGGAACACTTTGGAAATGATTGTTAGCACGTACACTTTGGGTTACAGAAAACAATAATAGGATTGCAGTCGCAAAAAGAAATGTTTTAAAGTTAAATTTGTGCAAACCCCACATACAGTGGCGACAAAAATAGGATATTAGGTATTAAACCATTTGTGAAGATTGCGTTAACGAAAGAATTGATTTCTTTTTTATACAATTAAGAAATATCATTAATAAAGAAGATAGAAATGCGGTTAATCATTACTGTGCAGATTTTGTAAATGGAATCCAAAAGAATATTTTAAAAGTTTAAAAAATTATTCAAAACAACCTTGCAAAAACAGGATTTAAACACCCCCAGTGCAGCCAGGTTGTAATCAAATAATAAACAACGAATTTTTAAAATAAAAAAGCCTTATTTACCGGTGCAAAAACAGTTAACAAAATAAAAAGGTATTTTTTTTTACTTTTATGAAAATCACATTAAATTTCTAAAGGGAATTAGTATCTGATCGTTAATTCAAAAACCCCTTAAAAACACTTCTTATGCTTAAGAAAACCGTAGTAACTTTTTTCTTTTTATGTGTTACTACATTGATCATTTCTTTTACAAAAGAAAACTACCAAAAAGCTGTTAGAACAATTGTTATTGACGCCGGACACGGGCTTCAGGCAAATGGCGGTTATAATGGGGCAAAAGGCGACTATTCGTACGAAGACGAAATCTGTTACGCCGTTTCAAAAGAATTAATCGAGCATATTACAAGGGAATACCCGGAAATTAGGATTGTTGAAACCCGCCCCACCCATAATATTACTGAATTACACGAAAGAGCAAACATTGCTAACCGAAATCGTGGCGACCTATTTATTTCAATACATGTAAATGCCGCACCTGATGTACAGCATAAAGAATTAACCGGGTATAGAACTGTTGTTAGTTACACAGGTAAGGGAAAGAAAAGAAAAAAGGTTACCCGCAAAGTGCCTCAATACCGTTACTACTCCACTCCTAACCCTGCCAAAGGAACAGAAACATACATTTGGGGTTCGCACAAAAATGAAGATAAAGAAGTAGCCATGAGGGAAAATGCCCCAATGCTTGCCGAAGATAATTACCGTGATAAATATGGAGACATCGATCCAAACTCCCCTGAATTTATTGCGCTTTCATTATTGAAAACAAAGCAGTTTTTTAAGCGTAGCGCCACATTGGCCGGTATGGTAGAAGAAGAATTTATTAAAACCGGAAGAACCAGCCGAGGTCAAAAACAGCGTGGAGTTGGTATTTGGGTATTGCAGGCTACTGCCATGCCAAGTGTTTTGGTAGAAACGGGTTACATTACCAATCGGAAAGAAGAAGATTATTTAAACAGCAAAGAAGGACAGAAGGAAATTGCTTCCTGTGTTTCCAATGCTGTAAAAAATTATATAACCTGGATAGAAAAGCAACAAACACCTACAACTAATCAAACAAGGATTCCAAAAGTTTCTGAAAAAGAAGTTCATTCCTTTTTAAAGGCTGTTGATAATGAAGAAAAAAACAGGAAAGCCTTAACCAGGTAGTCCATTAATTTATCAATTGCTCTGGTCCAATTTTTACTTAGATTAGGTCTATCTCTGAAACCTAAGCCTTTGTTGAATAAAAATATTGTTATTTTGACGAAGATTAAAGCGTAGGTGCAATAGAAAATAAATAAGGAATGAAGATTTCAAACGAAGTTAAAGTCGGGCTTCTAGCCATAGCAGCCATTTTGGTACTCATATTAGGTTTCAATTTTTTAAAGGGTAAAACTCTTTTTGGAAAAGCTCCCACCATCTACGCAGTTTTCAACAATTTGGGTTCGTTGGAAAAGTCAAACCAGGTAAGAATTAATGGTTTGCCTGTGGGAACCGTTTTTGATTTTACACCAATCGATAAAGAAGTAAACGGTATTCTTGTTGAAATTCATCTGACAAGGGAAATCAATATTCCAAAAAATTCAATCGCTTTTGTGGACGGATCACCTTTGGGTGCATCATTTATTACCATTCAAAAAGGTGATGCTAATATCTATTTAAAACCGGGCGATACTGTTTCTACAAGATTATCAAATGGATTGTTAGGCGATTTAAAAACGCAGCTGGCACCAACCATTACCCGTGTTAATGAAACTTTGGACTCGATGAAAATGGCCATTGGTGGAATTAACTCCATTTTCGATCCCTCTACCACGAATAATC
>JAKFCI010000033.1:0-2700 GCA_036676725.1 Chitinophagaceae bacterium | reverse complement strand
ATACGAGGCAAAGGACACCACCTTTGTAACAAAAATAAAAGGCGGCGAAAAAGGAAATGTATTAATTGTTGGACACTCTAATACGGTGGATGATTTGGTCAACCAATTTTTAAATACAAAACAATTATCTGATTTGCCGGATACACAGTATGGAGATATTTTTATAATTAAAAGAAAGGGCAATAATTACAGCTACACCACCGGGCATTTTGGTAATTAAAATGCCCTGCTTTTTTAGCAAGGCATTTTATTAATTTTGAATTCTATATTAAAAATCCCTGTTTACATTAAAGTTTTCCAATTCATTTGCTACAGCTGTTAAAAAAGTAGCACCCAAACTTCCATCGACAATCCTGTGATCGTAACTCATAGAAAGGTACATCATATGGCGAATGGCAATGCTATCGCCATGAGGCGTTTCTATTACAACCGGACGTTTTTTAATGGCGCCTACAGCCAAAATGGCTACCTGCGGCTGGTTAATAATTGGTGTGCCCATTAAACTGCCAAACGTTCCAACATTGGTCAATGTAAAAGTGCCATCTGCTATATCTTCCGGCTTTAATTTATTGTTGCGTGCAGCATCGGCCAGTCCATTCACTTTTTTAGCCAGACCAACCAAATTTAATTGGTCGGCGTTTTTAATCACCGGTACAATCAAATTGCCGGTTGGCAAAGCAGCAGCCATTCCTATATTAATATCTTTTTTTACAATGATCCTGTTGCCATCAAGCGAACTGTTGATCATTGGAAATTTCTTAATGCACCTTACAATGGCTTCAATAAACAAAGGGGTGAAGGTGATCTTTGTGCCTTCCCTTTTTTCAAATTCCTTTTTTGCTTTGTCGCGCCACATTACCAGGTTGGTAACATCCGCTTCGGTAAAGCTTGTTACATGTGGACTTGTATGCTTGCTGCGTACCATGTGGTCGGCAATCAACTTGCGCATGCGGTCCATTTCAATTATTTCTACATTGCCCGAGTAGGTAGTAGGTGCTTGTGCGGTAACGGTAGTTGGCAATTTGCTTTCTTCTCTTTGTTGTGGCTGCTGGGCAGGCTGTTGTTGTTGAACCGTAAATTGTGCGCCTCCGCCCTTACCCGATTTTTTATCACTTACATATTGAAGAATATCTTTTTTAGTCACACGGCCTTCATTTCCTGTTCCCGGAATGCTTTCCAGTTCGCTCATACTAACGCCTTCTTGTCCTGCAATATTCAAAACCAAAGGTGAGTAAAAACGTCCTCCGACAGGTGTATTGATAGTTGATTGTCTTTCTTCAGGTGCTTCTTGCTCATGACTTACTGATTGTTGCTGGAAAGTAGCCGAAGGTGATTCTTGAACAGTTTGAGCCTCACTAACGGTTGGCTGTACCTGCTTTTGATCTGAACCATTATCGGAGGCGCCGGTTTTAATGCGGGCAATCACCGTACCAATGGGTACTACATCATTTACATTAAATAATAATTCGGAAATAACGCCTTCAGTTGTTGAAGGAACTTCACTATCTACTTTGTCCGTAGCAATTTCCAAAAGGGTTTCATCCATCTTTATGAAATCACCCAGGTTCTTATGCCATTTTAAAATGGTCGCTTCCATTATACTTTCGCCCATTTTAGGCATAACCAGATCAACAATAGCCATATAGCAAGGTTTCTATTTAAAAATTTTATATCAAGTTGTCCCAGCAACAGTAATCCTTTCACCGTTCCTTGCGTCGCACTCTTTTACTGTAAATTTTCTATTCAGCATTTCGGTCGGCGCAATAAACTTCTAATTTTTCAAAATGTATTGCGGCAAAAATAAGCAAAGGGTACTAATCCGCTTATTATTCACCTTCCTGCTCAATAATAAACTTACGCAGCATATTTAAAGCAATAAGCGAAGCCATCTCTATATTTCGTTTTCTATCTAAATGCACAAAATGTTTTTCAGCCACAACTTTTTTTCGATCCGCAACTGCAATCCACACCGTTCCTACTGGTTTTTCTTTTGTTCCACCATCCGGGCCTAAAACGCCTGATGTAGCCACTCCATAATCCGAACGCATGACATTTACCACGCCTTTTACCATTTGGGTAACCGTTTCTTCGCTAACCGCACCTTGCTTGGCCAGTGTTTCATGTTGTACACCCAATACATTTTCTTTGGTATCGTAAGCATAACTAACTACACTTCCTTTAAACGAACTGGAAGCGCCGGCTCTTTCAGTTATTAAATGAGCAATGTATCCGCCGGTACAGCTTTCTGCTGAAGCAACATATTTCTTTTTTTCATCTAATAATTTACCAATAACATCAACCAAGCTTTTATCTTCATCCACAACCATCCAATCGCTTACTTCGCTTTTTAATTTTTTAAATTGCGTTTCTATTTCTTTCTCCAGGTCCTCCCAGTTGTTGCCACGTGCAGTTAACCGCAGTTTTACCATACGGTAATTTGGCAAATAGGCTAATTTTATGTGAGCAGGCAAATTGTTTTCAAAATCCTCCAATTTGTCGGCAATAAAAGATTCACCCTGCCCAAAAGTGACAACTGTTTTATGAATAATGGCAGGAAGCGAAAAATGCTCTTTTAATTTAGGTACCACCACTTTTTCTATCAATCCGGTCATTTCATTGGGTACGCCTGGCAATGAAATGATAATAACACCATCTTTTTCAAACCACATACCAGGAGCGGTACCTCTTTCATTATGCAAT
>JAKFCI010000032.1:0-5323 GCA_036676725.1 Chitinophagaceae bacterium | reverse complement strand
TTTGGCTTTACCCCCAACAGGATAAACAGGTAATGGAAGTGGTAAAACTTTTCCTGCAAAAATTTTATAGTGACAAAAACCAAAGAACGCTTTTACTGGGTATTAACCCCGGGCGGTTTGGTGCGGGCATTACCGGGGTAAATTTTACAGCGGCCAAGCAATTAACGGAGCAATGCGGGATTACTCATCCATTTGCAAAAGGTTCAGAAATTTCAGCGGAGTTTATTTATGCCATGATTGAAAAGTATGGTGGTGTAAAGAAGTTTTATTCACGGTTTTTTATTGGTTCCGTTTGCCCGCTTGGTTTTATAAAAAAAGGAAAGAATATAAATTATTATGATGACAAAGAATTGTTGGAGATAGTAGAACCCTTTATAGTCGAAAACATAAATAAATTACTTGAATGCAATTTTGAGCGTGAAAAATGTTTCTCCATTGGAGGTGAAAAAAATTTTAAGTACTTAACTAAATTAAATGCAACGCATCATTGGTTTAAAGAAATCATTCCGCTTCCACATCCTCGTTTCATCATGCAATACAAGCGAAAAAAGGTTAATGAATATATTGACCACTATTTGCAATTATTAAAAAATTAAAAGAGCTTTGCTCTCTCAAGTTCACGATTATGAAATTCTTTTTCGGTCATATTTAAAATTGACCAGTAACTTCTTCTTATAATAAAGGCGATCATACACTCGTCTCAACCTTATTTAATTTTTAAGATTTAACTGCAATGCCTCAAACAACTCAACTTAGTAATAAGTTTTTTGCACTATATACACTTATCAAAGGCGCTCTCAAGGGCGAGGAACAAGATTACACTTCGGGCAGCATGCGCAAGGCTGTTTTTTTATTGGCCATTCCCATGATCCTGGAAATGATGATGGAATCTGTATTTGCTGTAGTGGATCTTTATTTCGTCGGTCACTTACCCGATAGCAGCCATGCCATTCAAACCGTTGGATTAACAGAATCTGTATTAACCATCATCTATTCCTTAGCCATTGGAATTAGTATGGCGGCAACAGCGGTAGTTGCCAGGCGCATCGGCGAAAAAAACCCAGACGGTGCGGCAAAAGCAGGAATGCAGGCCATTTTTTTATCGGTTGCAATCACCGTAGTAATGAGCATTGCAGGTTTTATATACGCGGCTGATATTTTGCGTCTTATGGGTGCAGAAGAAGCCACAGTAAAAATAGGCACCCCATATATCCGCATTATGATGGGTGGAAGCATTGTGATCATGCTGTTGTTTATGATCAATGGAATTTTTAGAGGTGCAGGCGATGCTTCAATGGCGATGAAAAGCTTGTGGCTGGCCAATATTTGCAACATCATTCTTTGCCCAATTCTTATCAGGGGTTTTGGACCCATACCTGCATTTGGATTAACAGGTGCCGCACTGGCAACAACCATCGGTCGTGGTGTTGGTGTGCTATTCCAACTGTATCATTTATTTTTTGGAAAGAGTATCATTCATATCCGGGCTAAACATTTAATATGGGATTGGCCTTTAATAAAATCTGTCATTAAAATTGCATCACCGGGTACATTGCAATTTGTAATAGCATCGTGCAGCTGGATATTTTTAGCAAAAATGGTAGCTGATACTGGTGGCGATGAAGCTTCTGCAGGGTACCAAACGGCCTTAAGAGTTGTTATGTTTTTTATATTGCCGGCATGGGGATTAAGTAATGCTGCAGCAACACTGGTGGGTCAAAACCTTGGTGCACAGCAACCCGAACGTGCAGAGCAATCTGTATTGACTACCGCTAAATACAATATCATTTTTATGCTTATTGTTTCGGTAATTTTCCTGGCGTTTGCGCCATACATCATTTCTTTTTTCACACCAGATGGATCAGTTAAAAATTATGCGGTGCAAGCTATGCGCATCATTAGTTGCGGGTATGTTTTTTATGGTATCGGCATGGTAATGGCCAATGCTTTTAACGGTGCCGGTGATACCTGGACGCCTACATGGATCAATCTTTTTGGATTTTGGGCATTTCAAATTCCTTTAGCATATTTACTCGCTGTTGTTTTTAAATTAGGTCCGCTGGGGGTATTTATTGCCATCCCGGTTGCGGAAACTTCTATTTCAATTGCAGCTTATTACCTGTTTAAAAAAGGAAAATGGAAACAGGTAAAAGTGTAAGAAAAAATAATTGTTGTGGAAAATTCCAGCTTCCGCGTCTTACACTAAACCAATTTTATGATCAAAAAAATTTTTGTTGCCTCTTTTATTTTGTTGGCAACCTGTACAAGTAGTTATGCACAAACAGAAGATGAAAGTTCTGTGCCTCAGCCACCACCTCCGCCAGAAGCGCCACTTCCAACTAAAAAAGTAAAGAAACCTTCTGAACCCAAAATGGTAGAAATGATTGACGATCGAGATGCTCAGGAATTTCTTACACGTAATCCAACAATTAAAAGTTTTAATTATACGGATAGTAATAAGCTGGTCATAGAGTTAAAATCCGGGGCAATTGAACGGTACCGGTTAGACGAAAATTCGTCTGTTTTAAAAGCTAAATCGAAATATGGCAACCTGCCTGTTCCACCACCGCCACCACCTCCGCCACCTGCACCACCAGAAATTGTAGCATTTTAATTTCGTCGTACATAAGAAAAAGCCCCGCAACTGTGGGGCTTTTTCTTACTTAGATAAAAATCGTTATGGTGTTTGTTTGTATTCTTTAAACAAAGAGACCTTACTTCCTTCTACTTTATTGCGATAATCTTTCCATTTTGTTTCGTAGAAAGTATTGATCCTTTTTAATGCTGCACTGATCATACTTTCTGCATTCGTTACCAAAGCTTCTTCCTGCTTTCCTGGCGCAATACTTTTTGCCACAACATACATTTGCGCTATTTGTATTGTACTGGCAACGGTAATTGCGGAACTACGGGTAATGCCTTGCTTATCCGAAGGCGTTCCGGTAATGAATCCACGTATTGCTTTAATAGAATCTTGCATGGCCGTGGTGGCTTTGCGTAAAGAGTCGGCTTCTTTACTTTCAACATTTCTTAATTGAGCCTGCATTTTTCCCAGCGTTTCTTCAGCATCTGCAAGCCAGTCAACGGCATCGGTTAGCTTAGTTGTTGACTTACGCAAACGATCGACCATTGTTCTTTGGGCAACAACTACTTCTTTTGATTTGTTGATCCTTGGATCATCTTTTACCGTGATAAACGTAGAATCCATGTCCTTGCCTAAAGTCATCACCAATTTATAATTTCCTGGAAAAACTGCAAAGCCGCCCGGCTCCGCACTGTTTGGACGCGGTCGTGGCGAACCCGGATTTCTAATTCCTTTTTCTTCCAGGCCCCACCATTGACGATTAAACCCGGTATCTGCTTTCCATTTTAAATTGCGAATGACTTCATTTTTATCATTGTAAATTTTAACCAAAACGGAGTCTGTACGTAAATTGCTTTGTCGTGCTGTATCCGTTTTTATTGCAGGATTTCCGCCACCCATGCCGGGTAAATCTTCACCCATTACTCTTTTCCTTGCTGTATCCCTGGGATCTATTTTTTTAGCAGGCGCTTTTTGAGGTATGCCGGCTTTTTGCGCAGGTGTAGGTGAAACGAAAAAAGAAACGGCAGCACCACGACGACGATTATCGCCATCATAAATTCCCATCGTACTCCACTCGTAACCTGGGGCTGCTCTATAGGTTGCCAGGTAAGCATCAGGCGCTTTAAATGTTGTCAATTTTTTATTGGCCAATGTTCCTTTATTGGCTGCTATATTTCTTAAAGGAAGAATGTCATCAAAAATCCAAAGAGCCCGGCCAAATGTTCCTACAACAAGATCTGCTTCTCTTTCCTGGATTGCCAAATCGTAGGTTGAAACTGATGGATAACCTTCTTTCCATTGCTGGAAAGTTGAACCATTATCAAAACTTATCCATAAACCATGTTCGGTTCCAACAAAAATTAAATTAGGTTCTGCCGGATCTTGCAGAACAGTTAAGGCATAACCTCTAACTTTATTTTCGTTAACTACCGAGCTCCATGTTTTTCCATAATCTGTTGTGCGAAAAATGTAAGGCTTAAAATCGCCACGGCGGTAATCATTTGCCACAACAAAAACTTCTCCTGCATTATAACGCGAAGCCCTTATCTGTGGAACCCAGGCACCCACTGGCATACCTGGAATTTTACCACGGAAATTTGTCCAGCTTTTACCGCCATCCCGTGTTAATTGAACATTGCCATCATCCGTTCCTACCCAAATAACATCCTTCTCTTTGTACGATGGTGCAATGGCAAGGATGGTCGTAAAGTTTTCTGCACCCGTTATGTCCAAAGTCAATCCACCATTCTCATCCTGCTTTTGAAACTCTGGGTTATTAGTCGTTAAGTCAGGAGAAATACTATCCCAACTAGCGCCTTTATTTGTGCTTTTATGTAATACATGACTGCCATAATAAACCGTGTTCTTATCAAAAGGATCTAATGCAATAGCAGCATTCCAGTTAAATCGAAATTTTTTTGTCGTATCGATAACCGGTGGTTTTATATACCAGCGTTCGCCGGTTTTGTAATTTACACGGCCAACATTTCCACCCTGGCTCATACTATAAACCCAGGAAGGATCTTCAGGATCGGGAACAACATCAAAGCCATCGCCACCACCTACATTGTTCCAGTAATAATTTCTTATGCCACCATTTGTCCAGGTGTACGCCGGTCCGTGCCAGCTGCCGTTATCCTGCAAACCGCCCATTACATTGTACGGAATTTCATTATCTACATTTATGTGGTAAAATTGGCCAAGCGGGAGTTTCTCATCAAAAACCCATGTTTTGCCCCTGTCCCTTGAAATACCGATGCCACCATCGTTTCCTTCAATTATAAATTCCGGGTTCTCGGGATGAATCCACCAGGCATGGTGATCGGGGTGAATGCCTGAATAAGGAAGCATGGTTTTAAAAGATCTTCCTGCATCCTCGCTAAAGGTTACTGTTGAATGAATATCATAAATGCGATTTTCATTTTTGGGATCAACATAAATTTCCTGGTAATAAAACGGGCGATCTGTAACGTCTTCGGGTTTGCTGTTGATCAAGGTCCATTTAAAACCACCATCATCGCTTTGGTATAAACCATTTTTTGTTGCTTCTATTTTTGCATAAACCCTTGAAGGCATGCTTCGTGCAAAAGCAACTCCTATTCTACCTATTTCACCAGAAGGCATACCATCTTCTTTGCCTAATTTTTTCCAGGTCTTTCCTGCGTCAACTGTTATATACATCCCGCTTCCTGGACCTCCACTTTTAAAACTATAAGGCGTTCGGCGGTGCTGCCACAT
>JAKFCI010000031.1:0-3005 GCA_036676725.1 Chitinophagaceae bacterium | reverse complement strand
TTATTTTTTTTCGCAAATGCACGAAGAATAAGAAACGAAAAGTATTTAGCGACTTCTAAAATTATTGCTCATACTAATTAACCAAGTAAACGCACCGCGTCTTTAGCAAAATAAGTAGCGATTAAATCAGCACCTGCTCTTTTCATGGATGTAAGTGTTTCTATTATTGCTTTGTCTTCATCTATCCAACCCATTTTTGCAGCAGCTTTAATCATTGCATATTCACCACTAATATTATAAACACTTACCGGCACATTAACTGCATTCTTTACTTCACGAACAATATCAAGGTATGGAAGACCGGGTTTTACCATGACAATATCTGCACCTTCTTCCACATCCATTAAAGCCTCTCTAACCGCTTCGGTGCGGTTTGCATAATCCATCTGGTAGGTTTTTTTATCGCCAAAACCTGGTGCCGAATCCAAGGCATCGCGAAATGGGCCATAAAAGCAGGAAGCATATTTTGCACTATAGGCCATGATGCCTGTTTTTGTATAACCAGCTTCTTCCAAAGCTTTTCTTATGGCACCAATGCGACCATCCATCATATCAGAAGGTGCAACAAAATCGGCACCAGCCTTGGCATGGCTCACGCTCATTTGTGCCAAAACTTCCACCGTGGCATCATTAACAATTTCACCATTTTCTACAATGCCATCATGACCAAAAGTTGAAAATGGATCAAGTGCAACATCGGTCATGATCAACATTTCGGGTACCGCATTTTTTATTTCTTTTATACTGCGTTGCATTAATCCGTTCGGGTTTAATGCTTCTGTCCCTTTATTATCTTTTAATTCATCGGCAGATTTTACAAAAAGCAAAATGCTTTTTAAACCCATGCTGTATAATTCTTTTACTTCTTTTACCGTTAGGTCTAAACTCCTGCGGTAATAGTTAGGCATGGATGAAATTTCTGTTTGCACATTTTGACCATCATCAATAAAAAGCGGTACAATAAAATCGTTTGGTGTTAATATAGTTTCCGCCACCATACTCCTGATTGCCGCCGATTGCCTGAGTATCCTATTGCGTCTTTGTAAAAACATTTCTTAATTCAATTTAATTCAACCAATCTTTTGGATGTAAGCAAACTTGCAATAATTCGTCTTCTTTACTCCCCGGTTGTGGCTGGTAATTATAATCAAACCTAACAGTGGGTGGTAAACTCATTAATATACTTTCAATTCTGCCGTTCGTTTTCAATCCAAACAAAGTGCCCCTGTCGTGTACCAGGTTAAATTCCACGTATCGTCCACGGCGAATCTCCTGCCAATATTTATTTTCTTTTGTGTATTCGGTATTTTTTCTTTTTTCAACTATTGGCAGGTAGGCCTCCACAAATGCATTGCCGCAAGCTTTACCAAAATCCATCCAAAAGTTTACATCCCTATTTTCATCGGCCCGTTTGTAATCGTAAAAAATTCCTCCAATACCTCTTCTCTCATTATTGCGGTGTGTGTTCACAAAATAGTTATCACAAACTTCTTTGAATTGCTTGTAAAAGGTTTGATCAAATTTGTCGCAAACATTTTTATACGTTTGATGAAAATGCTTTGCATCTTCTTCAAATAAATAATATGGTGTAAGGTCTGTTCCACCGCCAAACCACCTGTCAATAACCTCACCTTGCTCATTATATAATTCGAACATGCGGTAATTACAATGCACGGTTGGCACAAACGGATTAACAGGATGAATCACTAAAGACAAACCACAGGCCCACCATTTGGCGCCATTTATTTTTAGGCCGGTTCGCATAGCATCGGTTACATCGCCAAAAACAATGGAAGTATTAACGCCGCCTTTTTCAAAGACTGCACCATTTTGGATCACCCTTGTTTTTCCACCACCACCTTCAGGTCTTTGCCATGCATCTTCCAAAAAATTTGCTTTACCATCAATAGCTTCTACCGCATGGCAAATGCGGTCCTGCAAGTCGTGTATGTAATTGATCCAGTCTTCCTTAATATTCATTTCTAAATAATACCAGTGATATTTTATGACGGCGATTGATATTCCTTAACGGCATCTACAAATGCCTTTGCATGGTCTACCGGAACATTTGGTGTAATGCCATGGCCAAGGTTTGCAATATAGTTTTGCGTACCAAATCCATCGATCATTTCCTTCACCCACATTTTAATTTTTGGAATTGGCGCTAAAAGTTTTGCCGGGTCAAAATTACCTTGCAGTGTAATATTATTGCCAGTAAGTGCTCTTGCCTTTTGCGGACTTACACACCAATCTATACCTAGACCAGAAGCAGAACTTTTACTTAGGTCTTCTAAAGCATACCATGTGCCTTTCGGAAATAATATAACCGGTGCATCATTCTTAAGTGCATCAGCAATTTGCAATAAATATGGTTGCGCAAAAGTTTTAAAATCAGCCGGCGATAATGACCCTGCCCAACTATCAAAAACCTGCACCGTATCTGCGCCGGCCTGCACCTGCGCTTTTAAATAATCGATCGTAATGGTTGTAATTTTTTGCAATAATTGGTGTGCTAATTCCGGTTGTGTATAAGCAAATTGTTTTGCTTTGTCCCAAGTTTTACTTCCCTTGCCTTCTACCATGTAACATAGTAAAGTCCATGGTGCACCAGCAAAACCAATAAGGGGTACACGACCTGCTAGTTCTTTTTTTGTAAGCGTTAATGCATCCAACACATATTTTAAATGGTGTTCGGCATCTGCGGTATTTAAAACATCAATGTCCTGTTGCGACTGAATTACCTTCGGCAAAGAAGGACCCTTACCTTCTTCCATCAAAACCTCCAAACCCATTGCTTGCGGAATAACAAGTATGTCCGAAAAAATAATGGCTGCATCAACACCTACCTGGTCTATTGGTTGCAAAGTAATTTGTGTTGCCAGTTCGGGAGTTTGCACCCGGGTAAAAAAATCGTACTTCGCTTTTAATTTTAAATAGTCCGGTAAATACCTACCTGCCTGCCGCATCATCCAAACCGGGGGACGTTCTACTTTTTCCTTTCTTAA
>JAKFCI010000030.1:0-1666 GCA_036676725.1 Chitinophagaceae bacterium | reverse complement strand
GAAAGAAAAAATTGGCGATAACTTTTTAGATGCGATCTCTTTAGGTACAACCGATGGTTTAAAACTGGCCGTAAACGTTGGCGCAATGCTCATCGTATTTACTGCGCTCATGTATTTTGCCAACTGGATCCTTGGTACGATAGGTTACCGTTTTGGCTTTAACGATGACATTGCAAGATTGACTTCCGGGCGTTACACTTCTTTTTCCTTGCAAATGATCCTTGGTTATTTGTTCTCTCCCATTGCCTGGTTAATTGGTGTGAATAGTACCGAAATGGTGGCAGTAGGCCAATTGCTTGGCGAAAAAACCATCCTCAATGAATTTGTTGCGTACATGACCTTTGGTCAAATGAAAACGGCCGGAACAATTGCCGATCCAAAATCTATTTTGATCACAACCTATGCATTGTGTGGCTTTGCCAACTTTGCTTCCATAGGCATACAAATAGGCGGTATCAGCCAGCTTGCACCTTCGCAAAGAAGAAATCTTACCGAACTTGGTTTAAGGGCCTTGCTTGGTGGAACGATTGCTTGTTTAATGTGCGGTTGTATTGCAGGCGCTTTATTCTGATTTTTATTAATTCATATTTAACGATTATCAGTAAGTGCAGCAAGCCATTAGTACACATTAATTCATATCTTTTCTTTCTAAAACTAATCGCGGCCTTGAAAAATACCTTCCTGAAATTAAGTGTATTACTTGCACTCATTTTTTGCCATGCACAAGTAAAGGCCCAATCAAAAGTTGATTCCCGCATTCATCGTTGCGGCACCATGCAGCAATACGAACAGTTATTCAGGTCAACCCCCGAATTCAAAAAGAAATTCGAACTCAATCAGAAACAATTGAGTTCACAAGCAAAAAATAAAACTGCTGCATCAGCAAAAATGCAGATGATTGAAGATACCATCCCGGTGGTAATACATGTTGTGGCGAACAATAATTTACAATCACTCATAACCGATGAAATTTTAAAAAGCCAGGTAGATGTATTAAATGAAGATTTCCAGGGATTGAATAAAGATTCTACCCGCATACCTGCGGCTTTTAAACCTTTATACGGAAAAAACAAATTGGTTTTTGTGTTGGCCAAACAAAACGAATACGGCGAACCAACAAGCGGAATTGTGCGCAGGGTAAACAATATAACATTTAATGCGGGCAATACTGATGATGCAAAGCGTAGTGCTTTTGGCGGAAGTAATGGTTGGGATGGCACTAAATTCATGAATTTATGGGTGGTAGATTTTGGTACAACAGGTTTACTGGGTCTTTCAGTTTTCCCGGGCGATCCACGTCCTATTAACCTCCATGGTTTTGTTTGCGATTACCGGGCCTTTGGCCGGGGGGCTTCTTATTTATATGCCGACTATCGTTCGGGCCGAACAACCACGCATGAACTAGGACATTTTTATAACCTGCACCACATTTGGGGCGACGACGAAGGCGCCTGTACCGGAACCGACTTTCCTGATGCACCCGCCGGGCAGGACGATACGCCCAACCAGGCAGGCGACACTTTTGGAAATCCAGATCCGCAAGGAATCGGTCGTGTGCTCATAGATTCCTGTTCGCCAAACCCGCCTGGAATTATGTACCAGAATTTTATGGATTATACCTTTGATTCTGCAATGGTCATGTTTACCCATGGCCAAGTAGAACGCA
>JAKFCI010000029.1:0-4726 GCA_036676725.1 Chitinophagaceae bacterium | reverse complement strand
AGTTAAACTTGCCTTTCTTCTACCGCATTATATCGATAATCCTATTCAATTGGTAAATCTTCAAATCGGTTTAGGCCTGGCTGCAGTGCTGGGGCATATCTTCCCCGTATGGGCTGAATTTCGCGGTGGTAAAGGTGTAGCTACATTATTTGGAATGGTATTAGGCATTCAACCAAATGTTGCCCTATGTTGTGTGGGCGATTTTCTTTTGGTTTTATTTTTAACAAGATATATTTCACTCAGTTCTATTTTAGCAAGTATTGCATTTCCTGTTTTTATACTGGTAATCTTTAATGAACCAGAACATCTTTACCGAATCTTTGCAATTGCTGTCGCACTAATGGTTTTACTCACTCATCAAAAAAATATTGGACGTTTGTTTAAAGGCAGCGAAAGCAAAGTTCCCATCCTCAAACATCGCGACAGGCGCAAAAAACGCCGTTTGGAACGTGATGAAGACATGATGAACGATTAAGTAATCATATCTTAATTATTATTGGTACAAAGATTGAATATCAGATATCAAAAAAGTACCATGAAAAATTTATTTGCAGCTTTAATCATATCTGCATTTGCCGCGGGTTGCTCGACCAACCCGGTTACAGGCCGCAGTCAATTCAAATTAGTTCCGGAGCAAGAACTCCAGGCAATGGCCGCACAGGAATATAAACAATTTTTATCCGGTAGTAAAGTAGTTTCCAGTAGTAATAACCGGGATGCCGCAATGGTTCGTCGGGTAGGACAAAGAGTAACCAACGCTGTTAAATCATACTATGCCAGTCGCAATTTAAGCGATGCATTAGATGGTTTTGTCTGGGAGTACAACTTAGTAAATGATCCTGCAATAAATGCATGGGCTATGCCGGGCGGTAGAATTGTCGTATATACAGGACTGTTAGGTGTTACCAAAAATGAAGCAGCTCTTGCCGCGGTAATTGGTCATGAAATTTCGCATGCCATTTTCAAACATGGTAATGAAAGAATGAGCCAGGGTCTTGCACAGCAGTTGGGTGGCGCTGCATTATCTATCGCATTAGCAAACCAACCCGCACAAACACAAAACCTTTTTAATACAGCATATGGTATAGGAACAAATGTAGGTGTGTTATTACCATTCTCCCGCAAACAGGAATCAGAGGCTGATCGCTATGGTTTGATATGGATGGCAATGGCCGGATATAATCCACAGGAAGCAATTCCATTATGGGAAAGAATGGAAGCAGCAAGCAGTGGTAACAGGCCACCTGAATTTTTAAGTACCCACCCATCTGAGAATACAAGAATGACGAATTTAAGAAAGTGGATGCCTGAAGCATTAAAATATTACAAACCAATGAAATGAGCCGCGATTTTAAATTGGCAAGAATAAAAAAATCAAACGAAAATTTTATTGGCTAAACATCGTTATAAATGAAATAATTGAGATCAACAAACTATAGAAATCCCGCCAATATTGTGTTTGGCGGGATTTTTCTTTGACATACATGTTGTTACCTCCCTGCTTTTTTGTAACTTTGCAACTTGTTTGTGATAAAAGGTTCTGCTGAAGTTGCAGATATGTGAGATTGATAACCCTAAATTTTTTGAAAAGCATGGTACAAACGCTGGTTGAGAAATTAGAATTAACGGATCAGAAAACATTGCTGATCCAAGGCCTCCCTTCTTCCATTGAAAAACAATTTAACAAGCTCTCTTTTGCAAAAAGTATTACACCGTTACTCAAATCCAGGAAAATTGAATTTGCACTCGTATTTGCAATCAATGCAAATCAACTAAACGGAATTTTAAAAGACGTAATGCCTGCCTTAAAAAATGATTCTAAATTTTGGATTGCATTTCCTAAACGTGCATCTAAAATTGTAACTGACCTTAACAGGGAACGCAGTTTTAGCGAGTTAACTGAAGCGGGTTATGAAGAAGTTAACCAGGTAGATCTTGATCATGTTTGGAATGCCTGCTGTTTTGAATTGCCTGTAAAAACATTAAAGAAAACTTCCAGTAAATCAGCTTCTTTACAAGAAGCCTAATAAGAATACTAAACAACAAAAAACCATCTCAAAAGGATGGTTTTTTTATTTTATCTAAAGTATATTATTTTATAATCACCGCACCTAATCTGGAACTAAGTTCCATTTCAGCTTGCTTCAAATGCACATGTGTTTGATATAACATTTCATATTCTTCTGTAGTGTGTTCTTTATTCATATCCAACTGGTTCTCCAATAACAACCGTTTAACTTTTCGAAGTTTTAAATAATTGATTGCAGATTGCACTTCTTCATTGGTTCTGTCTTCACCCATCTTTAAAAAAGTAAAAAGCTTCTTTTCATTGCCAGGAGAGATGGATTGCATAAAAGCTTCATATCCCTGTTCAAAAAGCGCTGTGTTATAACCGGTAGCCTGGCTGAATTCTTTTTGCCAGTGTTCGCTTTCTTCAAACGGAAAATTCAGTAATGAAACCGCCAGTGTACTTAATGTTGGATCGGTACTGTAAATAAAATGCTGTTTTCTGTCTATCGCTTCATCCAAAGAAAAATTCTTATACGCTTTTAAAAGAGCTTTTACCTGTTCATTGTCTACAAGCGTTTCATCAACTTCAGAAAAAATATAAGAAGCTACGGTTTGTTCATCATCCCATTTTTTACCACCATGTTCTAACAGAACCCGTGCAATTTCTCTTTCCTGCAATTCATCTTTGAATAACAATGAAAAAGTATGTTCATCGTAATTAGCATCTTCAGCCTTACGTGCATTTTCTTCCCTAACTAATTCGTCAACTTTCGGGTTTTGTCTTTCCTGTTTGGCAATTCTTTCCCGGATGAATTTATTTACCAGGGAATGCATTCCTTCTTCATCAATGTTAAGGATCTGTGCACTTTGTTTAATATAATCCTGTTGCCTTGTAAAATCTTCTGCCTTATTGATCTTTGAAATAGTTTCAGCAACCTGGTTAACAGTAGCTGCTTTTTTGGTACTGTCGTTTCCTGCATCCTTCAATGCAGTCTCTAATTGAAAAAGAATAAAATCTTTTTTATTGGCCGCGATAAATTCTTTAAAATGTCCGGCACCATGTTTATTCAGGTAACTGTCAGGATCTTCTTTGTCAGGTATTAATACCAGTTTTACATTCAATCCTTCTTCCATTGCCATATCAAGCCCCCTCAATGCAGCCTTGACCCCGGCACTATCTCCATCATATATAATGGTGAGATTGTTTGAATACTTTTTAATCAGTCTTAACTGGTCGGTAGTAAGCGAAGTTCCCCCGGAAGCAACAACGTTTTCAATACCAGCCTGGTGCAAAGAAATGACATCAGTATAGCCTTCTACCAATAAACACTCGTCATTTTTATCTATAGCTTGTCGGGCAAAATAAGAACCGTAAAGGATTTTACTTTTTATGTACAATTCATTTTCAGGCGTATTGATATACTTGGGTGCCTTATCCGTATTTTTTATCACCCTTGCGCCGAACCCTATCACCTTACCACTTTGGTTATGAACAGGGAAGATGATCCTGTTGCGATAATTATCCTGCAATTGATCATAACGATTTACAACCAAACCTGATTTAACCAATAATTCAGGGTTAAACTGGTTGGCGATCGCGTTTTTTACAAAAGCATCTTTTTGTTCCGGGGAATATCCCAACTGAAACTTTTCTATAACATCTTCGCGAAATCCTCTTTCTTTTAAATAACTCAAACCCACTTCCCGGCCTTCTTCACCTTCAAACAATTCTTTGCTAAAAAATTTCTGAGCAAAATGATTAATGGCATAAAGACTTTCAGCAACCTGTTGTTGTAGTTTAACTTCAGGTGTTACATTAACTTCTTCAACATCAACCTGGTATTTAGCGGCCAACCATTTTAATGCTTCAACGTAACTGTATTTCTCATGCTCCATGATGAAGCTGATTGAATTACCGCTTTTTCCACAACCGAAACATTTGTAAATTTCTTTAGCTGGTGAAACGATGAAGGAGGGTGTTTTTTCATTGTGAAATGGACAGAGGCCAAGGTAATTGGATCCTCTTTTTTTCAACTTAACAAAATCACCGACCACATCGGTGATATTTATCCGGTTTAGTATCTGTTGTATGGTAGTTTGAGCGATCATGACAGGTTGCAAATATAACGACTGGCAAAGTAAGCAAGCATGTTTCCTGGCAATGTAAAATGCGGTTTTTTATCAATAAATCCTATATCAAATGATGAGTAAAATCATATAACAATGTGAAAAAAAGTGTTGTCTATTCTGGGAAAAGAGTTTTAATTTTATTGCAATGATCCGGCCCTGGTAACCCTTCCAAATTCGCTCCATTTATTCACAATTAAATTGTCATCCCATGGTTCCTACAGACATCTCACAGATCTCCCATGAGTGTAACACCTGGAGAGATTCCCTTCGCAATCACAAACAGGAAATCACTGATCTTAAATCAGAACTCCAGGAAGTTGCAGCTCACTTACATTCAAGAAGTGCATTGGCACAGGTAGAACATTTTCAAAATCAATTTCACATTCAATTAATCAACATTCACGACCTTAAGCAAGACATTAAATTACATGACCGTAAACTGCAGTTAAACAGCAGCGATGGTAAGCATGACGATCAAACCCTGGCAGATCATGAAATGTTATTCGATAAATACCAGGTGCTGGAACATACACTCCAGGAATTAAGCTCTGATTTTAAAAATTTTAAACAAAACATTCCCATTTCC
>JAKFCI010000028.1:0-4325 GCA_036676725.1 Chitinophagaceae bacterium | reverse complement strand
AATTGAAAAGTATAGATCATCAGCAGTTTTTTGAAAACGTACAAACGCTTCCATTCGATGCTTTTCCGTGTAAACTTTTTTTGCTGTTTGTGTAATGGTTAAAACGGCAGGGTGGCTAAAATCTTTTGTAATATCCTTGTCGTTCTTTAGCGCATATTGAATATACTGCAACAAACTATTTTCTATACCGGGCAATTCAGATAAAAAAGTTCGATACAATTGTGACTGCGCATCCTTACTCAATTTTTTTTCCAGGCTTTTCCAAACTCTTTCACTATTGTTTTTCTGGGTTTGTACTATATGAGGTTGATCAAATATATTACCATTAAAACCTTCGCCAGTGCAGATGTCAGCATTTTGAAATTTGTAATAATACACATCAAAAACAGCGCATAAAAAACCATCAAAGCTTCCATCGTAAATTAAACTTTGCATTCATTAAAACAATTGAAGTTGTGGCGAATGGTTTGGCGCATATTTACTTTGACCGGTGTTCAAAATGAAATTTCTTATCTGTTGCGGCGTGTAATCTTTCCTTGTAAATCCCGAAACCTTCAGATTAATAAAATATTGTGCACGGTTAGCAGCAATGTTGAATTTTTTTAAATGCTCCCAGCTCAATTTTGTAAATTTTCTTGCTTCCCAAATTTTATATGCCGACTGAACGCCAATGCCCGGTATGCGTTTCAGTAATTCTAAATCTGCATTATTTATATCTACCGGAAATTGGTGCAGATTGCGTAAAGCCCAATCAAGTTTAGGATCAATTTCCATATCCAAAAATGGATTTTGTGGCGATACAATTTCATCAACTCCAAATCCATAAAAGCGCATAAGCCAATCCGCCTGGTAAAGCCTGTTTTCTCTAACCATTGGTACCGGCGTGCCCATAGCTGGCAAGCGGTTATCATTTGAAATGGGAACATAGCCTGAATAATAAACTCGCTTTAAGTTCATGTTCTTGTAAAAAGCGTTCGAAAGTTTTAAAATTTGAAAATCATTTTCCGGCGTAGCGCCAATCACCATTTGCGTACTTTGCCCAGCTGGTGCAAAAAGTGGCGCTTTAATTCTGTTGCTACTTTTTGCTTCTTTATGCGCTATGATCTCGTTTTTCAAATAGAGCATTGGCTTCAACACATCTTCCTGCTTTTTATCCGGCGCTAATAATTTTAAACTTTCCCGGGTTGGCATTTCAATATTTACACTCAACCTGTCAGCATACATACCTGCTTCTTTCATCAATTCTTCCGATGCGCCGGGAATGGTTTTCAAGTGTATATAACCGTTAAACTTTTCTTCCGTACGCAATTTTTTTGCGATTCGTACCAGCCTTTCCATCGTATAATCGGCATTGGAAAAAATGCCGGAACTTAAAAACAATCCTTCTATATAATTCCTTCTATAAAAGTTTATGGTCAGGTCAACAACTTCCTGGATCGTGAATGCCGCACGTTTTACATCATTGCTTTTTCGGCTCACGCAATAAGCGCAATCAAAAATGCAATGGTTGGTCAGCAGAATTTTTAACAGGGAAACGCAGCGTCCATCTTCTGTATACGCATGGCAAATGCCCATACCTTCTGCATTGCCTAAACCTTTATTTAAATTTTTGCGTTTGCTTCCGCTGCTGGAGCAGGAAACATCATATTTAGCGGCGTCTGCAAGTATTGAAAGTTTTTCCAGGATGCGCTCATTCATGTAAAAAATTGAGCGTTGAAAATACTAAAAAATGTAGCAAAATGAAGTTAAAGCATGCCCCTTTTGAATCAGATTAGTGTTGTGGAATTTAAATTCAACTTCCTCAAACCATCATTAAACAAAAGTGATTAAGATGATGGTTTCCTTAGCAATTCTGATATGATTGCCAGGTGATGATCATCGTGTTCGGCAACAAAATATAAGGAATCAACCAGGCGAATATTCATTTTTAACCGAGGATGAAATGATGAAAGTAACAAAGTAGGTTCATCATAATAATAAATGGTTTGTAATAACTTTTGTCGTTCATGTATAAATTGATTCATTAGTTGCTCCAATGATTTTTCATTGTGCAGGGCTGTATAAGTTTTGGAATTAGACATGTCTGCAGCTGTTAAAACTTCTTTTCCATTTTGAAAATCATCCAACCGTTGCCACCACAATTCTTCAAGATCAAACAAATGACCTACATGTTCTTTTACAGACCATCCATTTTTTTGGACACTGCAAAATTCATCTTCAGCAGCAGACAATAAGTGCGCTAACCTGAATAAAGTACCTTCGAGCCTGCTAAAAATTACAGGGAAGAGACCAACAGGAAAGTTGAAAACAAAACTGCGGTCAACCCATGGCGTCATTGCAATCATATTTTAATTTAATTCTTTTGAAAGGATTTTTTGAATATAACGGGCATTATTTAATGCGGCGGTTGATGCAGTGTTATTGAAATAAATAAATGCTTTATTGATTTTTTTGCCATTTAAAATTTGGTTTGCAATCTTATCTAAAAACGTTTCATCATATTCAGAATAAAATAACCGGGGTACGCCATGAAAACGGTAATAACATAAAGGCATATTTAATACAGCATTATCATTTTCAATTTTTGGAAAACTTACGCCAGAGAAAGTTATACCATGCTTTTTTAATATGGTTTGTACATCTTTTCGCCACCAGCTTTCATGTCTGAATTCTGCAACATTGTTAAACGATTTATTCACGGCATTAATCAACAGTTCTAGTCGTTCTTCTGAATAGGTAAACTGTGGTGGCATCTGGAATAATACGCAACCAAGTTTCTCTTTCAATCCTTCTTCTAAAAGCCCATAAAAATCACCAAGCATTCTTTCAGTGTCCTTCAATTTTTTGAAATGTGTTATTGAGCGAGGGACTTTGGTAGAAAATAAAAAATTTTCCGGTGCTTTTTCATACCACCCTTGTAACGATTTTATTGTAGGAAAGCGGTAAAATGTAACATTCAATTCCAATGTATTAAAATGTTTGGTATAGAATGAGAACCACTCTTTTTGTGGCAATTTAGCAGGATAAAAAACTTCTTTCCATTCCCTGTATGCAAAGCCCGAACAACCAACAAACCATTGAATGTTTTTCATTCAACATTCATTAAAACAATGATGCCATTCTTTTTTATAGAGGAATAATAATTGTAAATACAGCGCCAACATTTAATTCGCCGTTGGCGTAAATAATACCGCCATGATGTTCAACAATTTTTTTGCAAATAGCCAAACCAATCCCCGTTCCTTCATATTCGCTACGTCCATGTAAGCGCTGAAATATTTGGAATATTCTGCCTGCATATTCTGCTTCAAAGCCAATTCCATTATCGGCAAATTCAAGTTTTAAATATGAAGTTGCTTTTGCTAATCCTTGTACACCTACATCTTCAGGTAGTAAAACCTGGCTTTTGATCTTGATAACCGGTTGCCTGTCTTCCGGAATAAATTTTAAAGAATTACTCAAAAGATTTTGAAACAATTGGCGGAATTGCGATGGGACGATATTTGCAACGGGCAACGGATCTGCATCAATGATGGCATTCTTTTGTTCGATCTTATATTCAAGTGTTTGCTTGGTATCTTCTAAAATAAGTTGAAGACTGTAAGGTTGAAAATTCCTGTCCCCTGAAATCATGGAAATGGATAAAAGATCATTGATCATGACCTGCATTCTTTGAGAGGCATCCACAATTTTATTCATGTAAACTTTTCCTTCATCCGTCATCAATTCCGATTGCGTATTGATAACCCTGTCACCAAAAGTGGAAATTTTGCGTAATGGTTCTTTCAGGTCGTGGCTGGCAACGTAGGCAAATTCTTCAAGACTGGTATTTGATTGCTGCAATTGAAAAGAATTTTGAAGCAATGACCGCTCCATATTTTTACGTTGCGAAATGTCTAACGCAGCTCCTAATATTTGAACAGGACTTCCTGCTTCATTTGTTTTAAATATTACTTCCCGAACAAGTAGCCATTTCCATTCGCCTTCCTTGCTTTTAACCCTACATTCGTACTGGATCATGGAATTGCGATGCTGGAATTTTTTGTCACTTTCAGCCCTTTCTGGTAAAAGCGGAAAATCTTCAGGATGATACAGCTTTTTTATTACGTTCTCCTTCATCTCTAAAACTTCTTCCACAGTGTATCCTAAAACAAAATAAATTTCTTTGTTTACATACTCAATGCAATTTTTCGTACAATCAAAAAGGTACAAAATGGTTGGTGATGCATCTGCAACCTGTTGAATGAATAATTCCTGTTCTGCTATTTTTTGTTCGGCTGCAACCTGATTAGAAACGTCTAAGGAAATATTTAAAACATGTTCAA
>JAKFCI010000027.1:0-11174 GCA_036676725.1 Chitinophagaceae bacterium | reverse complement strand
AGGAAAGGTGAATGTTTACCTTGATGACAGGCTGGTACCCCACATTTTTGCTGAACAAGATGAAGATGCCTATTTCGTGCAAGGCTTCTTGCATGGAAAATTTCGTCTATGGCAAATGGAATTTCAAACAATGGCGGCAGCCGGACGTATAAGCGAAATTTTAGGAAAGAATGAAGCTTTTCTGCGGTACGATCGCGAGCAAAGAAGGCTGGGAATGGTCTATGCGGCAGAAAATTCTTTAAAAGAAATGGAAGCGAATCCAGAAACAAAATCATCCAACGATGCTTATACGGCAGGTGTAAATGCCTACATCAATACACTCACAGAAAGCAGTATGCCCATCGAATATAAATTATTGGGATACAAACCAGAGAACTGGAGCAATTTAAAAAGTGCTGTATTTCTAAAGATGATGAGCAAAGATCTTGCAGGTTTTGATCGGGATCTTGATTTTACAAATGCCAATGCAGTATTTGATATAACGGAAATGAAAAAACTTTTTCCTGAAGTATCTGATTCTTCTTACCCGATCATTCCAAAAGGAACTGTATTTAGTGCGCCTGGTATTGTACCTGTAAAACCGGCTACCGCTGATTCACTATATTTTAAAAAAGATACAACCATAAAAGAAGTTGAAGTAAATAAGCCGGATAGGAATAATGGCAGTAATAATTGGGCGATTAACGGATCTAAAACTGCAAGTGGTGCTCCCATACTTTGTAATGACCCGCATCTTAATTTAACCCTTCCTGCCATCTGGTACGAAATGCAGATCAGCACACCTACGATGAATGTTTATGGCGCTACATTTCCAGGATCGCCAAGTGTAATTATTGGTTTTAATGACAGCATTGCTTTCGGATTTACAAATGCGCAACGCGATGTTAAAGACTACTACCAGGTACGGTTTAAAGATGAAAGCAAAAAAGAATATTGGTTTGATGGTGCCTGGAAACCAACTGAATTGCGAATAGAAGAAATTAAAATTCGTGGTGCTGCCACCTGCTACGATACAGTTGCGTACACCGTTTTTGGTCCTGTTATTTATGATCAAAGTTTTAGTTCTGGCGATTCTGTAAATAAAGCTGCACTGGCTGTACGCTGGACGGCTCACGATCCTTCAAACGAAGGACTGATGTGGCTGAAACTGAATAGGGCAAAGAATTATTCAGATTATTCTGAAGCAATTAAAACATTTACCTGTCCAGGTCAAAACATGTTGTTTGCATCAAAAAGCGGTGATATCGCTATCACACAGCAAGCAAAATTTCCGGCTCGTTGGGAAGGACAAGGTCTCTACCTCATGCCCGGTGAAGACAGCAGTTATATGTGGCAAGGATTTATTCCGCAAGAAGAAAATCCACATGTATTAAACCCTGTAAGCGGATTTATACAAAGTGCAAATCAACGACCTGTCGATTCCAGTTATCCCTATTTTATCCCGGGTAATTATATTAGCGCAAGAGGAATAACCATTGAAAAAAAATTGCAAACCATGCAAAGCATTACACCAAAGGATATGATGGCTTTGCAAAATGATTATTTTAGTGTAACGGCATCAATTGCACTCCCGTTTTTTCTTAAATATTTTGATGACCAGTCGTTGAACGAACAGCAACGAAATTTTTTATTTGAACTGAAGAAATGGGATTATAATACAGGCCCCGATTCCAGGGCTACCACCATTTACCAGGCATGGATGGACAGCCTTGAAAGTATTGTATGGAGTGATGAATTTGAACGAGTACCTTATGTAAAAGAGCGGCCGGATGAACAAACCTTATTGGAAGCATTGCTAAAAGATTCTGCATTTCGTTACATTGATAATATTAATACTTCAGATACTGAAACCTTGCAACAGCAGGTGACCGCTGCCTTTATATATGCCTGTGAAGGATTAGCAAAAGAACAGGAAACAAATAATCTTTTGTGGTGGAAACATAAAAATCCATCTATACTTCACTTATTGCGTAATTCTGTTTTGCCATTTGGCCGGTCAGGTATTATGGCAGGCGGATGGGGCAATACCATCAATGCCATGAAGTCCACGCATGGACCAAGTTGGCGCATGGTTGTACACCTGGCACCAACTACCGAGGCTTACGGCATTTACCCGGGTGGACAAAGTGGTAATCCTGGCAGCATGTATTACGATAATTTTATTAATAATTGGACAGTTGGCGAATATTACCCATTGTGGATGATGAAAGAAGAAGAAAAAGGGGATGCCAAAATAAAAGCTACTATTTTATTTACAAATTCATAACCCAATTAAATGCGTTTCATTTTAACGATTTTATTGATCGCTGTATTAAGTTTTATTGCTGGCATTTATTTACCCTGGTGGAGCATCGCAATTATTTCTTTTTTAGTAGCCTTATTGCTGCAGCAGTCAATGGGTAGAAGTTTTTTAGCGGGTTTTCTAGGTATTTTTTTATTATGGACCCTCATTGCAGTTTGGATCGATCTGAAAAACCAAAGTATACTTTCTACAAAAATTGCTGAATTATTTCCATTAGCAGGCTCTAATATTCTATTGATTTTAGTGACAGCGTTAGTGGGTAGTATCGTTTCCGGCTTTGCCGCTTTAAGTGGAAGTTCATTAGGTACTTTAATAAAAACATCTTTTAAATAATGGATGATTCTATAAATTCGTTCAAGATTTAACAAAATCAAAATTATACTTATGGCATTAACATCTACTTCAATTCAACAACCAGCAGTACCTGCTAAACAACCTACAACCATTGGCGGCGAAGGTGCAGCATCAATTTTAGCTGCATTAATGCTAACTGTTTTCGCTGCACAAAAAAGTAAAAAACAATTACGTAAGTTAAAAAGACAAGCAGTTGCACAACTTTTAAAATATAAAGTGAATGCAGCATTGTCTAATTTCCTTTCAATATTTACTAAAAAAGCACCGGCGCCAATTTCAACAAGAACATTATTGTATATTTTATTAGGAATTGCGGTTCTTATTTTAGTTTTCATTGCTCCTGTAGCAGCTATCATTTTATTGTTACTAGGAATTCTATTGATCTTATTGACCCAGTATTAGAATAGATTTTACCTTTTTTTCGCTGCTTCAGTTCTTATCTTTGCGCCGTTCAGAAATTTTGTTCACAAGGCATGTGTCCTTAAAATTTCAAAATAATGGCGTTTTTACACAATCGTGTTTCTCAAAAAGAACTGAAGCAGCTTCTTTATCTTGAAGTTGAACCTCGCACTACTATTTCTTTTTATCACTATTTCCCGATCGCTGATCCCCAGCATTTTCGTGATGAATTATTTGCCGCACTTGCTGATTTAAAAGTGTTTGGTAGAATTTATGTGGCAAGCGAAGGCATCAATGCGCAAATCAGCGTTCCGCAAAGCAATTTCGATTCCCTCAAATCTTATTTACACTCCATACCTCCGCTTAACGGTATTCGTTTAAATATTGCCGTAGATGATGATGGCAAATCTTTTTGGGTGTTAAAAATAAAAGTAAGAGATAAGATTGTTGCGGATGGCATACAGGATCCCGCTTTTAGCATGGAAAATAAGGGTAGGTATGTAACTGCCGAAGAATTTAATCAATTGACTGCTGACCCCGATACAATTGTTGTGGATATGCGCAACCATTACGAATTTGAAGTGGGCCACTTTGAACAAGCCATAGAAATACCTTCAGATACTTTTCGTGAGCAATTGCCCATGGCGGCCGATATGCTTAAAGAGGAAAAAAATAAAAATATTATCATGTATTGCACCGGCGGAATTCGCTGTGAAAAAGCCAGTGCATTTATGTTGCACCAGGGTTTTAAAAATGTATTTCATTTAGAAGGCGGTATTATAAATTACGCCAATCAGATAAAAGAAAAAGGACTTCCAAATAAATTTAAAGGGAAAAATTTTGTTTTTGACAACAGGCTGGGAGAGCGCATAACCGAAGAAGTAATTGCCAAATGCCACCAGTGTGGTAAACCGGCTGACACGCATGTTAATTGTGCAAACGAAGGCTGCCACTTATTATTTATTCAATGCGAAGTGTGCAAGGAAAAATTTGAAGGGTGTTGCAGTAAGGAATGTCTAGATTTTATTTACTTACCTGTAGAACAACAAATAGAATTACGAAAGGGCATTGATAAAGGAAGAAATATTTTTAATAAATCAAGAAGTTTGCGGCCTCGTTTAAATGAGTAAATTATTTATAAACTGGAATGCGCATTCAAATAAGAAACAATTCTTTCATAAGTTTCATCCTTACTTAAATGTTCCGGTACAAATTTTTTACCGGTCACTACCTCATAAAGTTCAATGTATCTTTTAGAAATGGTATCAACCCATTCTTCTGTCATTTCCGGAACGGTTTGTCCTTCTTGCCCCATAAATTCATTTGCTATCAACCATTCCCTAACAAATTCTTTACTTAGCTGTTTTTGTTTTTCTCCTTTATGCTGGCGCTCTTCAAAGCCTTCCCTGTAAAAATATCGGGATGAATCAGGGGTGTGAATTTCATCCATCAAAATAATGTCATCACCTTTTTTTCCAAATTCATATTTCGTATCAGCTAAAATTAATCCTTGTTTATTGGCAAGATCGTTACCTCGTTTAAATAATTGCAACGCAAAAGCTTCAATTTTTTTCCATTCAATTTCCGTAGTTAAACCTTTGTCTATAATTTCCGATACTGAAATGTCTTCATCATGGCCTTCGCTTGCTTTTGTAGAAGGTGTAATAATTGGTTCCGGAAAAAAATCGTTTTCTTTCAAACCATCTGGCATCAGTGCGCCGCAAAGTATACGTTGACCGCTACTATAAGTTCTCCAGGCATGGCCGCATAAATTACCACGAACAACCACCTCCACTTTAAAAGGAATACATTTAAATCCAACAGAAACATTTGGTGCTGGTGTAGCCACCAACCAGTTGGGACAAATATCTTTTGTATGTTCCAGCATATAAGCCGCCAGCTGGTTCAGTACTTGCCCTTTATATGGAATTGTTTTTGGCAATATAACATCGAAGGCCGAAATTCTGTCGGAAGCAATCATTACCAACACTTCATTATTGATAGTGTATACATCACGAACTTTTCCCTGGTAGAAACTTGTTTGTTGCGGAAAATTATAAAGTGCCATAATCGAAAGTAGTGTGCTCTTACAGTGTGAACAAATAAGGAAGAAATAAAATGTCAACAACTTATTCAAAAACTTAAAAACAAAATTTCTCAAACACATTGGTAATGTGTATTTTCCACTCAAATTTTGCTTCTAGAATTAAACCGAATTGCCGAATTTTTAAAAATGATGATCCGTCATTCCAAAACTAAAATTTTTTTGTTATGAGAAGAAGCTTGCGCTTTTCAATTCCCTTTTTTGCTGCAGTATTGTTTTCCATTACTGCTTTTTCCCAAACAGTTCGATTATCAGGATCAGTAAAAGACAGGTCAAATCAACAACCTGTACCTGCTGTTTCTATTTCAGTAAAAGGTTCTTCGCTTGGATCATTTACCGACGCAAATGGCAATTTTGAATTGTCTGTTCCCAAACTTCCGGTAACCTTAGTGGTTTCATCAATTGGTTTTGAAACCCAGGAAGTTTCAGTAGAAAATGCATCTACATCAATCAGCATTGATCTTGCACCAACATCTTCATTAGGTCAGGAAGTTGTAGTTTCTGCATCACGTACACCTGAGCGCATTTTAGAGTCGCCGGTAACCATTGAAAGAGTAAGTGCAGTTACCATTCGTAATGCACCCGCCTCTAACTATTATGATGTGGTAACTAATTTAAAAGGAGTTGACGTTGTTGCTTCTTCCCTTACATTTAAAACGCCTACTACACGCGGTTTTTCCGGAAGTGGAAATCTCCGCTTCAACCAAATTATTGATGGTATGGATAACCAGGCACCGGGATTAAATTTTTCGGTGGGTAGTGTAATTGGTTTAACCGAACTTGACGTAGATAATATGGAATTACTGCCTGGTGCTTCTTCGGCATTGTTCGGACCTGGCGGTATGAACGGGACACTATTAATTAACAGCAAAAATCCTTTTAAATACCAGGGACTTTCTTTCCAGGTAAAAACCGGGATAATGCATATAAACGATAGTGAAAGAGATGTTTCACCTTATTACAACTGGTCGCTTCGTTGGGCAAATAAAGTTTCTGAACGTTTTGCATTTAAAATAGGTACTGAATTAATTCAGGCCAAAGACTGGCTTGCTGATGATTACAGGAACTATAAAAGAATTGGTACGAGTGGATATATTATTCCAGGTACAAGGGAAACCGATCCCAACTATGATGGAGTAAACGTATATGGAGATGAAACTTCAGATCCACGTGTTCCTTCATTCAAAGGAATTCTTACTTCCATTGGTATGGCGGTTCCGTTTTTGAAAGATTACATTGGAACCATTACACCAGGTTTAGCAAATGATTTTAAAATTTCAAGAACCGGTTATACTGAAAATGAAGTAACCAATCCAAACACCATCAATTTTAAATTATCAGGTGCACTTCATTATAAACTTTCCTCAAACATTGAAGCGGTATTAGCTGGTAACTGGGGTACAGGAAACACTGTATACACCGGCAGCCAGCGTTATTCATTACGTGGTTTAAAAGTTGGCCAATACAAACTTGAATTGAATTCAGCTAAATGGTTTGTACGCGGTTATACCACCCAGGAAAATGCAGGAGAATCGCATAACCTTACTGTTACAACGCAATTGTTTAATGAAGCATGGAAGCCAAGTTCTGCCTGGTACCAGCAATATGCTTTTGCTTATTTAAATGCAAAACAAGCCGGCAGACCTGAAATGGAAGCACACAATATTGCCCGCAGCGTTGCCGACCAGGGAAGACCAGCTGCAGGAAGTGCTCAATTCAAAACAATTTTTGATGAAGTACGCAAAAAGCCAATTCCAACAGGTGGATTGTTTTTAGATCGTACAGATTTATACATGGTAGAAGGTCAATACAACTTAAGCGATGCAGTAAAATTTGCTGAAGTTTTGGTTGGTGGTAACTGGAAACAATATGTACTTAATAGCGAAGGAACTTTGTTTGCCGATAAAATTGGCGAGCCTATTAAAATAAACGAATATGGTGGCTATGCACAAATAGGAAGAGAGATTGTAAAAGATCTTTTGAAACTTACCGGTTCTATTCGTTACGATAAAAATGAAAATTTTGAAGGGCGCTTTACACCAAGAGTTACTGCCGTAATCAAACCTGCAAAAGATCATAATATTCGTTTGTCTTACCAAACGGCTTACCGTTTTCCAAGTACGCAGCAGCAATGGATCGATTTAAATGTTGGTACAGGACAATTAATCGGATCTAACATTGCATTATTAAATAAATACAACCTAGTAAACGATCCTGGTAATGCTGTAGAAGCTGATGGCTCTATTGGTGCCAAAATTATCAACCAGGAAGTTAAGCCTGAATCAGTAACGTCTTATGAAGCAGGTTACAAAGCACTTTTCGGTAAAAAATTATTGTTTGACATCTATGGTTACAGGGGAACTTACCAGGACTTTATTACACGTAGAGATGTAATCCAGACGTCAACTTCAAAAGGCTATTCTATCGTTGTTAATTCTCCGGAGCAAGTAAAAACTTATGGCTATGGTGCAAGTATTGAATGGTTATTACCATCAAACTTTGTTGCAAGTGGCAGTATTTCTTCGGATAAAATTAAAGGTGTTCCGGAAGGTTTCAGGGCATTCTTTAATACACCTGAATTACGTTCTGTTTTAGGAATTGCGAATACAGGTTTTGGTCCAAATAAAATTATTGGTTTTAACCTTGCATGGCGCTGGCAGGAAGGTTTCTTTTATGAAAACGATTTTACACAAGGACGCTTACCATCTATTAATGTACTGGATGCAGCTGTATCTGTAAAAGCAACAAAAATTAAATCATTAGTAAAATTTGGTGCAACCAATTTAGGCAATCAATATTATCGCACTGCTGTTGGTAACCCAAGCATTGGTGGATTGTATTATGTGAGTTTTGCATACAACGTACTTTAATCGTTTAACGTTAAGCGTAAAAAAAATTAATATGAAATTGAGCATTTATAAATCATTTCTGCCGGTAACAATTTTAGCTTTGGCAGTAAGTGTATTCGTTAGTTGTAACAAAGACCTGCCGGTGGCTGAGCCTATTACCATCCCGGCACCAACAGGAGCAACCATTTTAGAATTTTTAGACGATCCTAACTATAGTATTTTAAAAGCAGCCGTTACTAAAGCAGGAACAAATTTTACAAACCTGATTTCTGATAAATCTGCAGTATTCACCTTTTTTGCTCCCGATGATGCAGCCTTTCAACGTTCAGGAATTATGACCACAGCCCACTTGGCAGGTTTTCGTCCAGGACAACTTGATACGTTATTACGTTATCATTTAATTGGCGGACAAAAATTGACCTCGGCAAATATCTCGTCAAACTTTCCAAATCTGCAGGAGCCAACCATGTTGGCTTTAGCGCCACCATCAGCTTCTTTACCTCCAGGTTTAAGAATGTCTATTTTTCCTTCAAAGCGTGGTAGTAATCTTTTTGTAAATAATATTCCCATTACGCAGGCCGATATTGCCGTTGCAAATGGGGTAGTGCATAGAGTTGCAGCACTTGTTGCACCTCCATCGCAATTTTTATGGAACAGGATCGACACAGACCCGGATTTAACTTATTTAAAAGCCGCTATTATCAGGGCTGATAGCGGTGCTGCCGCATCAAGTAGTTTACAAGCGGCTTTGCAAAATCCGGCTGCAAACCTTACCATTTTTGCACCCAATAATTTAGCCTTTCAACAAATCTTAACTGGTCAAATTACGCTGGCTTTAATGGCACAGGGTCTGCCGCAGGCAAATGCTGCAGCTGCTGCTGCATCGCTGGCAGATTCTTCGGATGTATTTAGTAACCCGGCATTATTCAGTGTATTAACTGCAACAACTGTAAAAGGAATTGTTGTTTACCATATTTTAGGTGCAAGAGCATTTTCAGTAAATATTCCCACTACAGCCACAAGTGTACCTACGTTATTAAATAGTGCTATTCCATCGCATCCGGGTGTAAGTGTACAAGCCGTATTTGGAGCAACAGGTGTGACTGCTGCAACTGTTAAAGGTGCTGCAAACCCATCGGCTTCTAATATTTTAATTAACCCAACACCGGCAAATAAGGGCACAAGCGACCAGCATTACATCAATGGTGTGATTCATATAATAGACCAGGTTTTAAGACCTCAATAATTTTTGCTATGTGATATTCCTTAAAAGAGGTTCCTAAAATGGAGCCTCTTTTTATTAGTTATCACGTAATGATTGAACCGATATTTTTTACGGGTAAAGCGTTTGGAAGAAAAACAAAATATGATGCCCTTCAAAAGAAGTCTCTAACAAAAGAAAAACCCACCACGTTTATAACGCGGTGGGTCTGTATTTGAATTAACCGTGAGATTAAATTATCCGAATAAACCACCTTTCTTTAAACTTCTAACACCTTCAGCAATTTTAAATCCGTTCTGGTAGATTTCAATTCTGTAGTCTCCAGTTTGAAAACCATCCTGGCGTAAAGGCACCTGGATGTTTTTGCGGGTTCCTTGCTCGTATTCGATTGATGTTTTAAAAGTATAAGGCTTATCACCATCTGTACGGGTTGTTAATGTACCTGATCCCATTGCGTCACCAGAAACAACTTGTCCGTTAGGACCAGTAACGATAACATAAAGATCGGTAGGGCCTGATTTAGCAATACGATTTTCAACATCAAAAGAAATCATTAGTTTGTCAACACGACGTGCAGTAGTTGTTTCTTTTTCTTTACCGCTTTTCTTTTCCTGGATAGGACGAATAGCAATATTAGAAGCAGAGAAAGTAGAACCTACGTCAACTGTTTGCGCTAATGCTTCTTTTTCTGTAGTTGTAGTAACTAAGTTTGTTTCAAGTGTTTGCTTTTCACCGGTAAGAACTGTATTGGTAGTTGCTAACTGAAGATTTTCGCCAGTTAAACGAGCTACTTCAACTTCAAGTGTTCCAATTCTGTCATTTAATTGACCGATCAAAGATTTCGCTCTTCTCAATTCCGCCGCAGTTGCATTTTTGTTATTTACAATACGGTTGATCTCATTTTTTAATTTAGTGATCTCTGACTGACGATCGCCTAATTGACCTTGAAGATTGTTGTTGTTTCCTGTTAAAGAATCTAAACGAGTTAGAGACTCATTATAAAGAAGTTGAACTGAATCTCTTGCAGACATAGATGTTGTTGCCTGGGCCTGAGTTATTGTGATTTTTTCATCAGACTGATTTTTGTCCCATAAAAAATATCCCCAAGTACCTAATAAAGCAACAGCCAGAACACCAATAGCTATATTTTTGGTGCTATTGTTTGGGCGGTTGTCCACAGGACGATTTTGTGGTTCATTTGCAGAAGGATAATTTGTGTTTGCCATCTTAGAGGTTTTTTGTTTAGATGAATTGTATTTACTAAAGTAAATTCAGATATAAATTTAGCTTTTTTCGATGTGAAGCCACAGAAACCGAAAACCGTGCCAAATCGATAACACATTGATTATGAATACCTGTTATGAAACCAGATAATATAATTGCAGATTTAAAGAAAGGAAAGACAAAACCCGTATACTGGTTAGAAGGCGAAGAAGATTTTTTTATCGACGAGGTAATCAATTATGCCGAGAAGCAAATTCTTACAGAAGATGAAGCAAGTTTTAATTTAACTATTCTTTATGGGCGTGATAGTGATTGGGCAACTGTCATAAATACCTGCAGACGTTATCCAATGTTTGCAGAAAAACAAGTTGTGATATTAAAGGAAGCCCAGAACTTGAAGGATATTGAAAAATTAATTAGTTATATAGATAAGCCTTTAGATTCAACAATATTGTTTGTTGCATACAAAGGGAAAAAAGTTGATGCACGTACAAAGTTTGCAAAAGCTTTAAAAGAAAAGAGCGTGATGCTCACTACTAAAAAGCTTTACGAAAATGAAATGCCCGATTGGACACAAAGATTAGTTCGTTCGAAAGGATTTTCAATTTCAAATAAAGCTTTGAATTTATTGATCGATCATATTGGTAACGACTTAAGCCGGATAAATAATGAAATAGATAAAATGGCTTTGAACCTTAAAGAAAGAAAGGAAATTACTGA
>JAKFCI010000026.1:0-7261 GCA_036676725.1 Chitinophagaceae bacterium | reverse complement strand
TTCCCTTACCCGGTATGGGGGCAATAATGCGAATACCTAAAGCCGCAAGACTCAATGCAATATCATCTTCCAGGTTTTTGATCCTTGAAATACGAACACCGGCAGCAGGTACAATTTCATATAAGGTAACAGTAGGTCCTACTGTTGCACTAATTTTTTGAATGGTGATATCGTAATTCTTGAGCGTATTAATGATCTGGTTTTTATTCGCTTCCAATTCTCCTGGGTCCTGCACAATTTTTTCACTGCCATGTACTTCCAGCAAATCGATAGTTGGATATTTATAATCACGCAAATCGAGTGTAGGCTCGTAAGGCGTTAGGTCACCATATCCTTTTACATCCGTTTCTTCGTCTTCTTTCTTTTCAACGGTTTTTATTTCCAAGGGAAGATCTTCAACTGGTTGCCTGGACTGTTTCCTGGTATTATATAAACTCTCTTCAATTTCAAACTTCACCTGGTTGTTATTTCCCAAGTCTTCCTGGTGCAATATTTCATTAATTACTTCTTTTTCTACTGGCGTTTCTTCTTCAAATTTTTCGTCCTCTTTTTCAATAATGGAAAAGCCGTTTTCAATGTCTTCTTTTGAATTGTTTAGCACCATTGCGCCGTCGCCTTTCAATAAATTTCCTTTATCGTTGTATCGATCATTAACAGATAAACCAACGCCGTCTTCCTTTTCTTCTTCATCATCTATTATTTCCATAGAAGGCACTTCGGCTTTCCTGTTTTTAGGCACATTAAATGTTGGATTAAACTGCCAGATCAAATAACTTATACCAACCACCAAAAGCAAGGCTGCAGTACCCAGGCTGCCTAAAAAATTAATCAACCAATTGCTGATCATTTTTCCAACCAAACCACCATATTGAAATTCGGCACTTGAAAAAACAAATGCAAAAGTTACCGATGCTATGAGTAAACCGAAGGTTACGTATTTTAAGTTTCTTGTAATAGAAAATACCTTGCGGTTAAAAAGCAAATTAATACCTACAACAAAAAAGAAAGTGCAGAATAGAAAGGAAGCAATTCCGAAACCTTTCCAAATAAAAAAATCGGATGTATAAGCACCAAGCCGTCCCAATAAATTAGAAGCTTTTGCTTCATCATCCCATAAAAAAGAAGATGCATTATTAATTACCTTATCCTGGTCTTCTTTCCAGGTAAAGAAATAAGATACAAAGGCAATAAATAAAAAGATGGATATCAATAATGAAAGCGTTCCAATAATTTTCCAGGTACGCTCATCACGTGCTAATTTTTTAAAATCAACAGTTTCTTCTTTGTCCTTTTTAAATGCTGCCTGGGGATTTTTTGTACGTGCGGCTGTCCTCGCAGTGCTTTTGGGTTCTATTTCCTCGTCAACAGTTTTTGGTATAGTGGATTTTTTTAGCTTGTTAGCCATAAGACAAAGATAGTAATGGAATGTTTGAAATAGGGATTGGGCGCTCGTTTGAACTAAAAATAGTGATTATTTTTTAAGAAGACCAACTATAAACAACACCCAACCTGTAATGAACAACAATCCCCCTATAGGCGTAATTATTCCAACGCCGGAAAGTCCAATTTTATTCATTGCTTTTAATGATGCAAGCAAGTACAGCGATCCAGAAAACAAAATTATACCTCCAATGAAAAATAAACCCGCATACTGCATGTAGCTATTGGTAAATCGTTCGTAAACGATAGCCAGTATCATTAATGCAAAAGCATGATACATTTGGTATTGTACGCCTGTCTGAAAAGTGCCGACTGTTTCTGGGCCAACTAACTTTTTTAATCCATGCGCTCCAAAAGCACCTAATACCACTGCCAAGCCGGCAAATAAACTGCCTGTTATTAAATATGCTTTATGCATTTGCAATAATTAAGAATGAAAAATGGTTTCTGTTAACTGCTCAATGTCAATTTCGTCCTCGTTTAAAATAACATTGGCTTGCTGGTAAAATATTTTTCGATCGCTAAACTTCTTAATAATAAAAGAGCGCAATTGATCATCTGAAAGATCTTTTATCAACGGACGATTTTCTTTTTCTTTTTTTAATCTTTCGTGCAAGCAATCAACGGAGCAATTCAGCCAAATGGTGGTGCCCAGCTTTTTCATGTAATCGATGTTATTATAAAAACAGGGCGTTCCGCCGCCACATGCCATTACAAAATTCGGGTGGCTTTCTGTCAATAAATGCAATACATCTTTTTCAAGTAAACGAAAATACTCCTCTCCTTCCTTTTCGAAGATCTCATTTATAGGCATTTCTTCTTTCTCTTCAACCTTTGCGTCCAGGTCAAAAAAAGGAATGTGCAATTTGTCGCCAAGCTGCTTACCCAGGTGTGTTTTACCACAGCCCATAAAACCAATGAGAAAAATTTTCATTAAAAAACAGATATGCTAATTGTCAAAATTACTTAAATGCATTTAAGCCAGTTATATCCATACCTGTTATCAATAAATGCACATCATGTGTTCCTTCATAGGTAATTACACTTTCAAGGTTCATCATGTGCCGCATAATACTGTATTCGCCTGTAATGCCCATGCCACCTAGCATTTGCCGTGCATCACGGGCAATGTTTGTAGCTATTTCGCAGGAATTTCTTTTTGCCATTGATACTTGCTGCGGTGTTGCACGACCCTCATTCATTAAAACACCCAAACGCCAAACCAATAATTGTGCTTTTGTAATTTCAGTGATCATTTCAGCCAGCTTCTTTTGCTGTAATTGAAACCCACCGATAGGACGATCGAATTGAATTCTTTCTTTGCTGTAACGCAAAGCGGTATCGTAACAATCCATAGCTGCACCCAAAGCGCCCCAGGCAATTCCGTAGCGTGCTTTTGTTAAACAACCTAATGGGCCTTTTAATCCCTTAATGGTTGGAAAAATATTTTCCTTTGGCACTTTTACATTATCAAAAACCAGTTCGCCGGTGGCTGATGCACGCAAACTCCATTTGCCATGAGTAGTGGGTGTACTGAATCCTTCCATTCCTCTTTCAACGATCAACCCCCTGATATCACCGGCTTCGTCTTTTGCCCACACAACTGCAACCTGGGAAAAAGGTGCATTGGAGATCCACATTTTACTTCCATTTAAAATAACGTGGTCGCCCGCATCTTTATAGTTGGTCAGCATGCCCGCAGGATTGCTGCCATGATCGGGTTCTGTCAAACCAAAACAGCCCAACCACTCGCCGCTTGCAAGTTTAGGCAAAAACTTCTTTTTCTGCTCCTCGCTGCCATAAGCATAAATAGGAAACATCACAAGAGAACCTTGCACCGATGCCGTTGAACGAACACCGCTATCACCTCTTTCTAATTCCTGCATCATTAAACCATAGCTGATATAATCCAAACCGCCACCGCCGTATTCCGTTGGCACGGTAGGACCAAAACATCCCAATTCGCCTAATTGCTTTACTATTTGCTCAGGAAATTCTGCACGTTGCGCATAATCTTCAATGATAGGAGATATTTCTTTTTTAACATAATTGCGAACAGTCTCACGAATAAGTTTGTGCTCGTCAGATAAAAGTTCATCAACTAAATAATAATCCGGAGACTGAAATTGGTCATTTGCCATGCGTGCAAAATTAGGAGTAATTGGGGCATTGTTGGTTGGTTAGAATTTGAAATCTTTTTTACTTAATTTCCTTCAATAATACAGTTTCAACTGTCCTATTAACTGCAGGAATTATAATGCCAATCGGCCTTTTGTTATTTGGCGAATATTTATAAAGTAGTTATTTTAATATAAAGTTTCTGCATTGAAAACAATAATTGCCTGCATTGCAATCATTTCTTCCATAGCTTATACATCAAACAACAAACCTGGCTTGCAGGTTAATAGCGATATTGACATTGCCAAAAATGACACAACACCTGTTTCTGAAATGAAGCAATACTGGCTGACTTTTTTATACAAAGGACCTAACAGGAACCAGGATAGTGCTACTGCTGAAAGAATACAAAAAGCACACATTGCAAATATTGAAAGGCTTGCAAGAGAAAAAAAAATAATTATGGCTGGCCCCATGGGCTATGACAGGGATTTGCGAGGCATCTTCATAATGAATGCGAAAGATTCTGCCGAAGCGGCATCCTATATAAAAACTGATTCTGCTATTATTTTGGGAAGGTTGCGTTTTGAAGTTCACCCCTGGTGGACCATGAAAGGCAATTATGAATTTAAGTAATGATTATTGTTCATTCTTCCGGAAGCGCTGAGCGATCAAAGTCAATTCTTCTTCTTTTAAATTGGTATTGCTTTTTAATACTTTAATAAAGTTGTTTACTTCTTCTTCGCTTGCCGGGCAGCCTGTATTTTCCAAAACATCTTTACCCGCATATTGCATTCTTGAATCAGCAAGTAAATTTTGTTTTGAATCGAATATGAACCAAAAAGGCAACCCCTGGTCACTGCCTCCATATTTTGCAAGAAACGCTTGTGCGCCCGGATTTTCCAGGTGTTCTTTTCCTTTAGTTTCGTAAACGGTAAAATGTTTGATGACAAAGTTTTTATCGAAAAGCATTTTCACCGAAGGGTCAGTTAATGAGCTATCCATTTTCCTGCACCAGCCACACCATGATGCATGAAAAATGACGAATACTTTTTTATTTTCTTTTTCCGCCTGCTCATTTGCAGATTTCATAACAGATTCTACAGGCAAAGGTTGCTGTGCTGAAAGATTGAGCAGGAAACAACTTGAGAAAATGAGAAGGAAAAAGTATTTAATAAGCATAACATTTATTATGCTATAAATTTATAATATTTTGATGGAGATTTATTCTATCATGTTATTTTGCAGCAAATTCCTGGGTCCAGTAGTTTCCCATCCTGGCTACACCCATTTCTTTGTAAGCTTTGCCCATAATATTTTTGCAATGACCAGGGCTTTTAATCCAACCTTCTACAACCGCTTTTTCATTACTATATCCTGCAGCAATATTTTCGCCAAAGGCTTTCCATTTATAACCAACCCTATCAATACGTACCCCGCCATTTGAACCATCGGGCGCCCGGTGACTAAAATATTTTTTCTGGTACATATCCTTACTATGATTGTAGGCTGCCGTTTCTAGCTGGGTATTCCATGTTAATGGCTTTGTAGGATAATAGTATGTATCCCCACACTTACAACCTTTCTTGCGAACATCATTTACCAATTGCAGCAATAAAGATTTGTTTACCGCAATGGGCAACCTTGTTATTTTCGGATAAGGATCTTCAACCAAAGGGGAAGCGGCAACAACAGCTTCGTTCGAAAAAGCCGTCATTAGTAAGGAAAATAAGAATGGAATCATACGGGGTATATGTAGATGATTAACTTCCGGACTTCAACTAATATTGCACCGCTTATCGTTAATAAATTGTTGCTTTTAAGTAATCATAATTTACCAACATCCATTAACAAAATGCCCGGCTTTTAACCGGGCATTCATAATCAACTATAAAACTGCTTTTTGTTTTTTGTTTGTTTGTTCCACCTCCCTGTTCATTTGCTCTATATCCACGTTAGAAGATGATTTGGTATCTCCTAATAAGTGCTCGCTGAAATAATCAGTCATCCGCCAAAAGAAATATTCCGTCATGTCGCCAAAGCCATGTCGTTGACCTGGTAATAAAACCAGTTCGAACCGCTTATTTGCTTTTATTAAAGCATTCACCATTCTAATTGTATTTGCCGGATGAACATTGTTATCAATATCACCATGGAACAACATTAAATTTCCTTTCAGGTTTTTTGCCAGTTCAGGATTTTTATCAATGCTATAGGTAAATGAAGTATCTCCTTTTTCACCAATTATTTCTTTTACACCATGATGCTTTTCGCTCCACCAACGGTTATAAATGGAATTGTCGTGGTTACCGGCGCTTGATACAGCAACCTTGAAAAAATCGGGGAAAGCTAACATTGCTGCGGTACTCATAAAACCACCACCCGAATGTCCATGAATTCCTACACGATTGATATCAATGAATTTATTTTGATCGGCCAATTGTTCTATTGCTGCTTTCTTATCAGCCAGGCCGTAATCTCTTAAATTGCCATACCCATAATTGTGGTACCATTTACTGCGACCTGGATGGCCACCACGGTTACCCACCGTAACCACAATAAAACCTACCTGCGCCAACCTGTCAATTCTATCAAAGCCTTTTGCAAAACCTTTATTTACTGCCTCTGTTTGCGGGCCAGGATATACATAAGTAATGATGGGATATTTTTTGGTTGAATCAAAATCGAACGGCTTGTACATTACGCCATAAAGATCAGTAACGCCATCATCTGCTTTTACTTTGAAAGGTTCTGGAAATTTATAACCCGCTTTAAAAAGCGATGTCATATCAGTTGTTTCAAGATCCATGATTTTTCTTCCTTCACCGCTGTATAAAACAGATCTGGGTGCGGTGTTTACCCTCGAAAAATTATTGACAAAATATTTTTGATTGTCATTCAAATTCATGTTATGATCAAAGTCGCCCGGGTTCAATAATCGTAAACCGGAACCATCAAAATTTACGCGGTAAAGATGTTCGTAATACGGATCTTCATTTGTTTCCTTTCCATTAGCGGAAAAATACAACACCCGATTCTTTTCATCAATACCAACTATATCCTCGCTATGAAATGCACCATTTGTAATTTGATTTTTTAGCTTTCCATTTCCATCATATAAATAAAAATGCGCCCAACCATCGCGTTCACTCCAATGAATTAATTCTGATCCACCATTCACTACGCCCAATCTCCTCAACTCAACGTAAGTGTTCATTCTTTCATCAATCAATGGTTTAACCAAACCAGTATTTATATCGACTACACAGATATCTATTCGCTTCAGGTCGCGGCTGGTTCTATTGAAATAAAATTTATCATTTGTGCCCTGCCAGATATTTGGACGCCAGTCATCATCCCTGGTGTTTGCTAAAGCAGGCTTGGTCCAAATACCAATTACCTGGTCTTTAAATTGTTTTACGTCGAGCTCTTTTTTAGTTTTTGTAGCTGCATCAAATAACAAAACATAGGTTATAGGTGCTTCTTTTTCACCCGGCATTTGGTATTTATATGTTTCCAAAGTTGGGCGGGGATCAGCAATGCTATTAATGACCCAAAGATCTTTTACTGCACGATTATCATTTCTTACTAAAGCAAAGTGTTTTGAATCGGGCGACCAGTAAGCGAAGACAGATTTTCGTTTGTTCTTGTTCTTTTCCTTTTCTACATTGGTTTCATTTTGAGAAAAACCATATTCGAAATT
>JAKFCI010000025.1:0-3498 GCA_036676725.1 Chitinophagaceae bacterium | reverse complement strand
TAATTTTTAGAGTAGAAACAACTAAGGGGTCAAAAGGTTCTACCTGGAATTTTACTTTTAATAATTTTCTTTCAATTAAACCTTTGCAAAGCATCGATAATATAAGATCAGGATGGCTGCACCAATTTTTAATGGTACATAAAACATCGGCATCATCTAACTGGATAAATCTTTCAAGATGGTTGATAAAATGATCACCTGCTTTGCGTTCTTTTAAAAAGAAATCTAAAGTTGATGAAGCTGCATTTACTTCAACACCATTTGCAATTAGTTCCTTGGCTCTTTGAATAAGTTTCACCAGCATTTTTTCTGCTGCCAAAACCGCTTTGTGAAGATAAACTTGCCAATACATTAGCCTCCTGGCTACTAAAAATTTCTCAACAGAAAAAATGGCTTTTTCTTCAATCATCAGTTCTCCTTCGTGTACAACCAGCATTTTTAAAATGCGGTCATAACCAACAACACCTTCGGAAACACCGGTAAAAAAACTATCTCTTGTCAGGTAATCCATCCTGTCCACATCTAACTGGCCGGAAACCAGTTGATGCAAAAATTGCTTTGGATAAGAACCATTGAATATTTCAATTGCTGTATTTAATTGACCATTCAATTGCTTATTCAATAATTCCAGTATCAATTCGGAAATATCTTCATGATGAATATCTGTAATTAATTCTCTTTCCAGCGCATGCGAATAAGGGCCATGACCAATATCGTGTAATAGAATTGCGATCTTAGCGCCAAGTTCTTCTTCTGGTGTTATGGTAACACCTTTATTTTTTAATTCAGCAAGCGACAATCCCATTAAATGGTAGGCGCCAAGCGAATGATGCAAACGGGTATGTACGGCACCGGGGTAAACCAGGGAGGCAAAAGCCATTTGGTGAATACGCCGCAAGCGCTGGTAATAGGGGTGAGAAATGATCTCAAAAATCAAGGGATGGTCAATAGTAATGAATCCATAAACGGGGTCATTAATAATTTTACGAACGTATGCCATGCAGAAAATTAATCTTCGACCAAATGTACATTAGGAAAAGTTTCTCGTTTCCTGTTTCCTGTTAAACCGCTTTGTCATAGGTTGTGATTACCTTAGTTCATTGAATAAAAACTGGTAGTACATTTAGAAACTGTATCTGAAAATGGAAACCAGATAAGCTAAAATATGAACATAGCAAAAATACTTTGGGTAGACGATGAAATAGACAGTCTGCAATCGCAAAAGCTTTTTTTAGAGAATAAAGGTTATTCTGTACATACATTAACCAATGGGTTTGATGCCATTGATTATATAAAGGAAAATTATGTAGATGTCGTGCTGATTGATGAAACCATGCCCGGCATAACCGGTTTGGAAACGCTGGCAAAAATTAAAGAATACAATGCATCCATTCCTGTTGTATTGATAACAAAAAATGAAACTGAAAATTTGATGGATGAAGCCATCGGCAGCCAGATTTCAGATTATCTAATAAAGCCGGTAAATCCAAACCAGGTTTGGCTTTCATTAAAAAAAATTATTGACAACCGCCGTTTGGTTGCAGAAAAAACAACTACTGCCTACCAGCAACAGTTTCGCAATTTGTTCATGGCCTTAAACAGCAATCCAAACTATAACGAATGGATGGGAATTTACAAGGAGTTGGTGTACTGGGAATTAAGTTTGGAGAGAAGCGACAGCCCAGAAATGCAGGAAGTATTTCAATCGCAAAAAAATGAAGCAAATACCGAGTTCTTTAAATTTATTTCAAAGAATTATACTTCCTGGTTAAAAGGCAACGAAAAAAATAAGCCTGTTTTATCTCATACATTGATCCGGGAAAAAGTGATGCCGCAATTGGAAAAGGGTGTTCCGGTTTTCTTTGTTTTGATCGATAATCTTCGTTGGGACCAGTGGAAATCTATACAACCCATATTTGGTGAAAGCTTCCGCATAGTTGAAGAAGATACTTTTTACAGCATTTTACCCACGGCAACACATTATGCACGGAATGCTATTTTTTCGGGTATGCTGCCTATTGACATTGAAAAAAAGTTTCCGCAGTTATGGAAGAACGATGAGGATGAAGGTGGTAAAAATATGAGCGAAGAAGAATTTTTTAAAGCCCAATTAAAAAATTTAGGAGAAGAAAATTTACGTACTTCTTATACAAAAGTGCTAAACAATAATGCAGGATTGGATTTGGTTCAAAATATTCATAACCTGCTCACGAACGACCTGAATGTAATTGTTTACAATTTTGTTGATATGCTTAGCCATGCACGAACAGAAATGGAAGTGCTGAAAGAACTGGCTGGCGATGAAGTGAGTTATAGAAGCATTACCACATCCTGGTTTGAACATTCGCCACTGCACCAGGCATTAAAAAAGATTGCCGATAAAAAAATTAAAATCGTATTGGCTACAGACCATGGAAGTGTTCGTGTAAAAACGCCGGCAAAAGTTATTGGTGATAAACAAACCACTACCAACCTGCGTTACAAACATGGTCGTAATTTAAATTATAACCCTAAGGAAGTATTTGTTTTACGTGATCCAAAAGAAGGCGGTTTGCCTTCGCCAACCATCAATTCCTCTTATATTTTTGCTGGCGAGGATACTTTTTTGTGCTATCCTAATAACTATAATCATTACGTAAATTATTACCGCAATACTTTTCAGCACGGCGGTATTAGTTTAGAAGAAATGATTGTTCCGGTGGTGCAAATGACAAGTAAATAATTTTAGTTTTATTTTTGTTTTTCATGAAGTACACACAAACAACGCTTGATAAAATTGAAAAGGTGATTGAAGAAACCGGTTACATTGTTCGTTATGAACGCGGTACTTTTCAAAGCGGCTTTTGTATTTTAGAAGACAGGAAAGTTGTTGTACTAAATAAATTCCTTCCGTTAGAAGGCCGCATCAATACTTTGATAGACCTTATTCCACAGTTAAAAATTGACCCTGCTACTCTTACACCGGAAAGTCGTAAAGTGTTTGATGACATCATGGGCCGTTACCATGCTGCAAATGGTTCTGAAGAATAATTTTTCATGCGCATTTTAAAGTTGGTGGTATTAACGGGTAATCTCGTAAACTTGTAAACGCAACAACCCACAAGTGAGTACTCCTTTAAAAATAACTTTTCTTGGAACAGGCACCAGCAGCGGCATACCAATGATCGCCTGTAGTTGCGAAGTTTGTACATCGACTGATAAAAAAAATAATCGTTTACGTGCCAGCATTTTAATTCAATCTCCTACTACAACAATCGTTATTGATACAACACCTGATTTTCGTTACCAGATGTTGAGGGCTAAGGTTACAAAACTGGATGCTGTTCTATTCACCCATTCACATAAGGATCATGTAGCTGGAATGGATGATGTAAGGGCTTATAATTTTTTCCTGCAAAAAACAATGCAGGTTTATGCAAACCAAATGACGATCGAGGCTTTAATGCGTGAATTTGCTTACGTGTTTGCTGATAAAAAATATCCCGGTGTTCCGGATAT